>JBAVYG010000854.1:0-7412 GCA_049698675.1 Terriglobia bacterium | reverse complement strand
ACAAAAGACTCAACACAGAGGTCACTGAGACGCTCCGTGTGCTCTGTGTTAAGGGTTGAGAGGCGCGGAGGGCACAGAGATTCTCATCATGGTTGCGGCCTCCAAGCCGTGCTGTCCGTCCTTCCCTTCTTTCTGAACCGGGGAAGAAAAACCAGTAGGCCAGCGCCATCAAGGGGAAACTCACCGCCATCTCTTTGAAGAAGAGCGCGGTGAGGAAAGCGAGCGCTGCGAGCAGATGGTTTTCCAGCTTTCTCTGGCCAGCCGTTTCAGCATTGCAGAAGAGCAGGAAGGCGAGAAGATAGAAGAATCCGGCGCCCAAGTCCGGCAGGGCGGAAATCCATGCGACGGCTTCAACATGCAGCGGGTGCACGAGCCAGAGGAAGGCGCCAACTAAAGCGGCAGTTTCGCTCGGCACAAGTTTCCGTCCCAGACGATAGACCAGCCACCCCGTGGCCGCATAGAGCGTGAGGTTAACCAGGTGGAAGGGAGTCGGGTCAGAGCCTGCCAGGCGGTAGATCAACCAGTAAATCGAGAACTGCAGAGGGCGGTAGAACAAGCTCGAGTGGCCGCCTTGGAACGCCCAAGCGTCACCGGTGAAAATATGCTTCCAGAAATGTGGGTTCAGGATGAAGGGGTTCTCAACAATGAGGGGTGAATCGTCGAAAACAAACCCGTTCGTCAGCGTCCTGCGATACACTGTGAAGGCGAGAAGGAACAAGAGCGCGGCGCACAGCCCGCGATGCCTTTCCAGAAACTCATCCCCTGCGTTAAACAACACCCGACCTCGCACTTACCGCTCCCCCCTCCTGCAAACCGCAGCGCAATTACGGGCGATGGGAGCCGGCAGAATGATCCAAGCAAGAGGGCATTATAGCTTTGCCCACAAAACTGCGCGCGACATCTTATCGGTTTTTCGTAGAGGCGCGCTTCAGCGCGGCACGCCGCACTATAGGGCAACAGGTGCTCGGCTAAAGCCGGCCTCTACGGATAAAGAAAATCAGCGCGGCAGGGGTTTGACGCCGTGAAGCAGCAACGCGCCTTCTTGCTTGAAATTCCGCATTTGCTCCGCGTCACGGAACCAGCGCCCCGTGTAAACCTCTGCCGTTGGCGAGCGGTCAGGGATGCGCTGGTAGGCTACATTGTGGAATCCCGCTTGCCTGAAGAGCTCTGCCCACTCAGCGGCGGAAAACAAATGGGCCGGCACTTTCAACAACTCGCCCCATGGGTGGCAATGCGGATTGTCGCGGTAGTAATTGATGAGAATCCAGGCCGAGCCGCCGGGCCAGAGGACTCGGAAGATTTCGCTGAGGCCCCGCGCGGGGTCAGGCCAATAATAGGCGGACTCGACGGAGAGGAGCTTGGTAAAGAAGCCGCTGTCCCAGGGAATAGCATCCGCTGCCCCGCGCGCGAAGACGACATTCAGCAGTTGGGCGCTCAGCGCCTCCGCCCGCCGAAGCATGGCATCGGAGACATCAACGCCCGCCGCCAGACCGGCGGAAACAAGGGGCGCCATTCTGCGGACCAGCCAGCCCGTTCCGCAGCCCAGGTCGAGAACTTTGTCCTGGGGCTTGAATTCGATGAGCGCCAGCATCGGCTCGACGATCGGGAGATGGTGTTGTTCCATCTCGTCGCCGCGGCCCTCTTCAGCCCAGCGGTTGAATTCCTCGCGAAGCTGGTGTTCCAGCAGTTTATCGGTCATGTGGAATGGATGAGCCTGAACTCTTCCTCGCGGAATCAAAGGTGTGTAACTTCAATCGGACAATCGTCGGTCCGCGTCTAAGCTGGAACGGGTTTGGCATTTTAAATCGTGACCTTTGGTTCACTTGCAGGAGCTGGGACGGTCAACCCCTGTTCGCGAAGCAAGGCGACGTGTTCCTCCATGCCCCACTTCGCTTTGTAAAGACAATCTTCGATGGAGTTGCCGACGCCAGTAAAGCCTTCCAAGTCGGGAGAATAGAAGCCGAAGAAGTTGGGATCTTCCGTTGCTTCGATGACTAGTGAATATTTCATATCAATCATCAGTGCTCACCGCCTAACCTTAAGCCTGGACTTTCGTGAGCAGCTCCACGAACTTCTGCTCGCGCTCGCTCTGGTTCAATCCCAATTGCTTCTCCATGACTTGAGTAGTATTCATGGAGCAGAACTTGGGGCCGCACATGGAACAGAAGGCGGCGTCTTTGTAGGTTTCGTTCGCCAAGGTTTCGTCGTGCATGGAGCGTGCCATTTCCGGGTCGAGGGAGAGATCAAACTGCTTGTTCCAGTCGAAGAGGAAGCGGGCATAGGAAATGGCGTCGTCGCGGTCGCGGGCGCCGGGGCGGTGCCGGGCGACATCGGCAGCGTGGGCGGCAATCTTGTAGGCGATGATACCCTGCCGGACGTCGTTCTTATCCGGGAGTCCGAGGTGTTCCTTGGGCGTCACGTAGCAGAGCATCGAGGCCCCGTGCCAGCCGATCATGGCCGCGCCGATGGCCGAAGTGATGTGATCGTAACCTGGTGCTATATCGGTGACCAGCGGGCCCAGCGTGTAAAACGGCGCTTCCTGGCACAACTCTATTTCCTTGTCCACCTGAAGCTTGATCTGGTCCAGGGGGATGTGCCCGGGCCCTTCGATCATCACCTGGACGTCGTACTCCCAGGCTTTCCTGGTGAGTTCGCCCAGGGTCTCGAGTTCGGCGAATTGCGCGTCGTCGCTGGCGTCCGCCAAGCAGCCGGGGCGCAGGCCGTCACCCAAGGAAAAGGAGACGTCGTATTTCTGGAAGATCTTGCAGATTTCTTCGAAGTGCGTATAGAGAAAATTTTGCTGGTTATTCTCCACGCACCACTGGGCCAGAATCGCCCCGCCGCGGCTGACGATGCCCGTAATACGCTGGCGAGTCATGGGAATATATTCGCGCAGGACGCCGGCATGGATGGTCATGTAATCCACCCCCTGCGCCGCCTGCTCCTCAATCACCTCGAGCATGATCTCCGGGGTCAGCTCGCGAACACGGGAAAAGCGTGAAAGGCCCTCATAAATGGGCACCGTGCCGATCGGTACGGGGCTGTGACGCAGAATGGCTTCGCGAATTTCGTGAATGTCTCCGCCCGTGGAGAGGTCCATCGCTGTGTCGGCGCCAAAATGCACGGAGGTGTGGAGTTTTTCCAGCTCCTGCTCAATGTTGGAAGTGGTGGCGGAGTTGCCGATGTTGGCGTTGATTTTGCACTTCGCCGCAATGCCAATGGCCATGGGCTCGAGCTCGAGGTGGCGGATGTTGGCAGGAATGATCATGCGTCCGCGCGCCACCTCGGACCGGATGGTTTCCGCCGGGAGGTTTTCGCGCTTGGCCACAAACTCCATCTCTTCGGTAACGATCCCCTGGCGCGCGTAGTGCATCTGCGTCACTACGGGCCCGGTGCGATTCTTGACCCAATCACTTCGAATTGGAGGCAACATAAGCTTCTTCTCCTACCTTACGAAATCCCATGAATTTTTGCCCAGCTTCCAGTTTAGCGCCTGAAAAGGTGCACCGCAAGCCGCGCCACTCTTTCGTAGGGCCGCCCCTTGGGGCAGCCTCTGAAGTTTCGACATTTGGCAAGCTGCCCCAGCCCTCCCGGTGTCATTCCGAGCGCAGCGAGGAATCTCGCTCTGTTCCTCCTTCAACCCACCCATAGGCCACATTGAGCGCCGATCCACTTCAGCGCAGAGCGAGATTCCTCGCTGCGCTCGGAATGACACCTATAGGGATGCCGACCTCCGAGGGCGCGGAAGCTCAGGCCGGGGCAAGCCCCGGCCCTACCTTTTCCGCAAGGACTCGCTTAAGCTCTTCCGGCGTATTGACCGGCGGTTGGCACGAAGACCCGATGCAAACCAGCGCCAAAGGCGTGCCCGCAAGCGGCAAATTGGGCAACGTAGCGGCGAGTCCTGGAGGAAGCTCGCCATTCTTTATCACTCCTGGGGCAAACGCCAGTACTCGCTTGCCTGCGCGCGGCGTCTGATATGCGGTGGTTAAGAGTTTCGAAGTCCGCCCATCCTCGCTCTCGCCAACGACCACGACTTCCACAGGAGGCTGCAAGTGGTTAAGCAGGGCCAGGCCATAAGTGGATGCGAAGAGGCCGCACTCGACGGCTTTTGACGCAAACAGCGCCAGGGTTTCTTCCGCCCTTTCGCGGAAATCCGGACGGGCAGCGAGGCTGGCGAGGCGGTCGAGAACGATGACCGCTACAGAATTGCCCGCAGGGGTCGGTGAATCCTGAAATGGCTTCCGGGCCATGGTCAAGTTTCCCAGCCGGTCATTCAGGTCGCGCGCGGTATCAAAGAAACCGCCGGTGTTGTCGTCCCAAAAGCGGCGCAAAGTAATTTGCATCAACTCCAAGGCGCGGTCAAAGTACACGCGAGCGCCCGAAACTTCATAACTGTCCAGGAGTGCTGCGACCATGAACACCTGGTCGTCCAGCAGCCCATCGACGCGAGGCTGTCCGTTCACGAGGCTGTGGTACATCCCTCTTTCGGGATCGTAGGCCTTGGCGAGAAGGACGTCGAGCGTCGCGAGAGCCCTATCGCGCGCCCCCGCCATGCCCAGGACTTTGAACGCCTCAATTAGGGAGGTGATCATCATCCCGTTCCAACTGGCGTAAATCGTCTTGTCCACAAAAGGCGTCGGCCGCTTGGCGCGCGCTCCCAGCAGCTTAGCCTTGGCCCTGGCCAGAACCTGGCCCACCTCCTCGGGCTTCAATCCCACGCGGGCGGCAATGGCCTCGAGAGGCTGGTCGACGAACAAGACGTTCTTGGCCAGGTTGTGCTGCATCTCGCCCTGCGGCTCGATGTGGTAATAGAGTGATACCACGTGCGCCTCGAGCTCGCCGAGAACCGCCTTGGTCTCCTCCAAAGTCCAGGTGAAGTAATCGCCATCATCTTCCAGGCTGTAGTCCGCGTCCTGGCTGGCGTAGAATCCGCCCTGCGGGTCGGAGAGAACGTTCTCAACAAAGGAAAGTATGCCCAGCGCGATATCCCGGAAGAAGCGATTCCCCGTTACCTGATAGGCGCGCAGGTAGTTGAGAAGCAAGCCCGCGTTGTCATAGGCCATCTTCTCGAAATGAGGCACCGTCCAGCGCTCGTCCACCGCATAGCGATGAAAACCGCCTCCCAGTTGGTCGTAAACGCCTCCCCGGCCCATATGCTCGAGGGTGTTGGTCACCGCGGCCAGTAACCAGGCTTGGCGATTTTCGAGATACGCCTCCAGCAGCAGGTCGAGGCTGCTGGGGTGAGGAAACTTCGGGGCGTTGCCGAACCCACCGAACTGTGCGTCGTACATTCCTGCGATGTTCTCGATCAGGGCTTTGAGGATTTCCTTTCCCGTTTTCTTATCTCCCCGCTCCAGGCGTTCCACCCCGGCCAGCGCCTCGGAGATCTTCTGCGCGCTCTCCAAGACCTGGGCCCGCTGGGATTTGAAACTGAGCGCCACGGCTTCCAGCACGCGCCTCATCCCCGGCCGGCCGTATTGGTCCTCCGGCGGGAAATACGTGCCGCCGTAAAACGGTTTGCCTTGGGGCGTGAGGAACGCCGTCAGCGGCCACCCGCCTTGACCGCTCAGGGCGCTCACGGCAGTCTGGTACCTCGAGTCGATGTCCGGCCGTTCGTCGCGGTCCACCTTCACCGCCACGTAGCGCTCATTAATCAGGCGGGCGACTTCCGGGTTCTCATAGCTCTCCCGGTCCATCACGTGACACCAGTGACACCAGACCGCCCCGATGTCCAGAAGGATGGGTTTGTCCTCTTCGCGAGCCTGCGCAAAGGCTCGATCTCCCCACTCTCGCCAGTTGACCGGTTGGTGCGCGGCGCTGCGCAGATAGGCGCTCGCAGCTTGCGCCAACTCGTTGCTGGGCTCCTTGAAGTTCATGAAACTCCTTGATGTTGTAGCGGCGAGTTTACCTCGCCACATGGCGGCGTAAAGTGGCGCCGAAAAGTGGCGGCGTAAAGCCGCCTCTACATCAAACTGACCACTTCCTCGCACTCCGGTGAACCGTGGATGACACGGTCATTGCACGCGCGAGGACTTGGGCGGTTCGTCCTCAGATCGGGAATCATCCAGAGGTTTACGTCCCGCAAAGCCTTCTTCGATTCCGTGCCAATATCCGATGCGCGCTTCACCGAGCTTCCAGCAGAGATAAACCTCTTCGCCTCCCCGCAGACTTGGAAAGTCCACCAACCCCGTCTCGAGGTCCTTGACCAGGCACCCGGTTTGTTGAATCTCGTCGATCGTCCGGGCCAATTGCTCGGCGACCTTGTCGCGCTGGGCCTTCTTGCGGTTGAGCTCGGCGAAAGGCGGAAGCGAACCACCCAGCATCATAATGCGCAGCGCGGCGTTGGAGATTTCCGCGGCAATGCTGTCCAGGGTGCGCTTCTGCTGGCGAGCCTCCTCGAGAAACTGCCCGATCACGGGCAAAAGCTCTTCGGCTTCGTCGCGGTTGAAATACTTTTCAGCCATGGAAGTACAGTCAACAGTCGAAAGTCGACAGTCGACAGTTACCAGCTCTCTGGCTTTTGACTGTCACCTGTTGGCTCGCGACTGCCCTCGGTATGTTACTTTCCACTGTCGACTCTCGACTTCTCGACTGCCCTTCAGATTTGCAACATGCGGTCAAGCGCCACACGCGCCCAGCGTTTAGTTTCCGGGTCCACCGTAACCTGGTTCACGACCTGTCCATCCAACAGGCTTTCCAGCGTCCAGCAAAGGTGTTGCGGCGATATTCGATACATGGTGCTGCACATGCACACACAGTCGTCGAGAGAGATAATGCGGCGGTCCGGATGCTCCGCCGCTAGCCGGTTCACCAGGTGTATTTCTGTGCCTACTGCCCATTGGCTTCCCGGCGGCGATTCCACAACTCGCTTGACGATGTATTCGGTCGAACCCACTTCGTCCGCCAACTGGCAGACTTCCCAGGAGCACTCCGGGTGAGCAATGACCCGGATGCCAGGATGCGCTTGGCGCGCCCGCTCGACGTGTTGGGGCAAGAATCGCAGGTGGACGGAACAGTGTCCCTTCCACAAGAAGATGCGCGCCTTCCGCATTTCCCCCTCGGAAAGCCCGCCTGCGTCCTTCCATGGGTTCCACACCGCCATTTGATCCAGCGGGATGCCCATGCGGTAGCCGGTGTTGCGGCCCAGGTGCTCATCCGGCAGAAACAAAGCCTTCTCGCCACGCGCCAAAGCCCACTCCATCACCTTTCGGCAGTTGGAAGACGTACACACCGCGCCGCCGTTTCGGCCCACAAAAGCTTTGATGGTAGCAGTAGAGTTGATGTAAGTAACGGGAACGATGTTTGCGCCGGTCACCCGGTTCAGTTCCTCCCAACAGCTTTCCACCTGCTCGAGGTCATCCATGTCCGCCATCGAACAGCCGGCGTTCAAGTCGGGAAGGATTACGATTTGA
>JBAVYG010000853.1:0-5726 GCA_049698675.1 Terriglobia bacterium | reverse complement strand
AGTATCCTTCAGGCACTAGGTTTCGAGCTTAAGCGACAACGTGGGTCTCACCAACATTATGAGGGCTTGGCCGAAGATGCAAAGACTAGACAGATAGTTACTGTTGATAGTTCCGTTGACGAATTCTGGGAAGACTTAATGAAGAGCATGGTCCGCCAGTCGGGCTGGTCAAGAGAAAGGTTCTACAAGGCAACGAGGAAGACAGGCAAAAAGATTTAATCCCTATTCTCCTAACCTAGCCATTCGATTCACCCAGCAACGCAACAATATCACACTACCCTTTTGGGAGCTGCGTTGACTCGCATTGCGCGCCTGGAGTAACCTGTAGTTCTGTGTTGGATCGACAAGGAGCTTTCGGGTGCTTGCTGCGGATGTTGCCTCTTCACCAAGCTGGGCGCGCCTCCAGGGTTGGCCGTAGGGCTTTCATGGCAGCCCCGCAATCTGGCAGTTTTCGCCGGGCCGCCCTAATACTCTGCGCACTCTGGGGATTGTCGGCTGCGTGCCTAGCCTCGGAAACATTATTGCCATCAGCCTTGCCACCGCAAACCACACCTCTCCTGTGGGACCAGGGCTGCGTTATTGCCGATCTGGACGGGGATGGCCGTCCCGACTTTGCCATCGTGCGGGCAGAGGGTTGGGATTCGGAAGGCCTCCGGTATCGCATTGAGCTTCAGCTCACCACGGGTGTCAGTCCGAGTTCTTTCAGCGTTTCCGCCGAGAAAGGCGGACTGCGTCTTATCCCCCGCGACGTGGACGGCGATGGGGACCTGGATCTGCTCGTCATGAGCGCTTGGGCGCTTGCCCCAGTCGGGGTCTGGATCAACGACGGCCATGGCGAATTCACTCAAGGTGACCCAACTGCGTATCCACGTGCGATCTGGACCGAAGGTCCCAAGGTCGTCTCGAATACTCCGCAGGAGGCACCCAAAGCAACTGTTCCTCAGTCCTACCGATCTTGTATTGATTTCTCCAACGAGTCTTATCTCTGCAACAACTTGTTCTTCGAGCGACTCCCTTTATTCCCGCGTGCCGCCAGCCCTCAAAAGGGCGCCGCAGGTTGGCCGCAAACGAGAGCCCCGCCTTGTTTCCTCCCTCAACGACCAAGCTAGGCGCCGACTATTAACGCGGCCCTCGGGATTGATCGCGCAACGGGTGTGCCTGCCGGCGGGACACGAGAATAGGCAGGAAGGCCTTGTAACGGCGGGGCTGAACAGGTTGCGGGAAAACCCGTTTGGCCTGTCATTCCGAGGAGTCCCCATCTGATCGGGACGACGAGGAATCTCGCACTGCGTTGAAAATACTCAGAGCGAGATTCCTCGCGGAGTTTACCCTGAGCGAAATGCGGAGATCCTTCGCGGTGTTTACCCTGAGTCAACTGCGGAGATTCTTCGCTTCGCTCAGAATGACAGGCGAAGGGCTCAGGATGACAGCGAACGGGCTCGGAATGACAGCTTGGAGGGGTTTTTCCGCAGCCTGTAAATCCCCGCCCTTCGTCATTCGTATTGAGAAACTACGGTTAGTCTTCGGGTTTGTCCGCAACGGCAGCCGCGCTGCGGTAGGGTGGCCTGGGTTTCTTCGGTGAAGTCACATAGGCATGCGGATCATCTTCGGGTAAGTGTGGCTCTCTTCTGAGAAGGCGTTTGATCTTTTCGACCGCCGCGCTGAGTCGGCTATTCTTGGAGTGCGCCATAATCATTCTCCATCACTTGCAATCGCATCATTTCCTCACCGCAAGAAGTTGAAATCCAAACTGACCCACTACCCAGAATCCAACTTCCCGCATGCGCCGCGGTCAACACCTTTACTTGTTAGTCTAAGTCAATTTCCTTGAGGGGAGGTCCGACAGGCATGTCTTTGGTCTTCTCGAGCGCCTCTTTGAATCGTCGCTCCAGTAGTTCGGATTTGATCTTTTCCTCTTCGGCGCTTTGTTTGAAGAGGCTTTCGCGGCGCTCAGCTTCTTTCTTGAGGAGTTGAGATGCGTGATCCAAGTCGGGAGCTTTGGCTGGTCTTGGCGGCGGTTCGTGGAAGAGAACCTTCCCAAGCTCCGTGTCCACTTCCAGCCGCGCCCCGCAGCATGGACACACGACTTCCGCCGTTTTTGGCCTCTGCTTATTCATCCTGGTTTCTTATGATATATGCCGAATGGTCCAGAGTCAATCCGCGGATCTATGCGTGGCGGCAAACGACTCGCCACGTAGGCCCACCACTGCCAGCGGGAGCTTGTTCATTTGAAGACGCACGGCGGGATTCAAGCTCTTCGGGTCGAGAACCAGTTTGACCAAGCTTTTTCAGACGCACTTTGGAAGGGCGCTTCTGGTCCTGACTGTCTCAAAGATCGCCGAAGGTCAGCGGGCAGCCCGCGACACGTTCCAGGACTCTGACCGGGGCCTTCTCAGGCAAAACCAGGGCACTCTTCGAAATGATGAAGGTCTGTTCCAGAGCGAACTGTCCCGAGAGAACCGCATGGCTGACCATATCCGTAAACGCCAACCACGTGGATTGGGGCGGAAACTCCCATTGCGTCCGCGAGCACATTTCCTGGAATTCCTGGCTCGCCTTGAGGAAGTGATGGAAGCGCAACATCCAGTCGTCGTAGGGAGACCGCGCCAGGCTGTGAAGTCCCGCCGCTCGCGCGAGCTTTGTCAGGACCCCCTTTGGCCCGGAAGCTATTCCCCTGGGAAGCGGCATCCCGCCAGTTCCAGCGAACCGCGCTACGAGATTCTCGAAAGTTTCGGAAGTCACCCACACCCGAGGCTCGGTTGGGTTGATGTTGCTAAACACCCGCAGGATTCGATTCCCATTGGAGGGCCGGGTTGGAAATGAGTCCACATGCAGGAGGTCGTTACGCGCGCGTAGGCGGATTTGCCGGCCTGCCTCCTGCTGCGGCCGAAAGCTGGCAAAGTCCACCCCCCACAACCCCGCATAGGGAGACAAGAGCTGCCGCGTGAACTCGAGGACCCTTTGGGAGTACTGCCGCATGATCGCGTGCAGCCTTTCCTTGTCGGAACTGCGTCCTTGGGCGCACCCCGTAAGCCGGTCCGAGAGCGGACGATAGGCAATGTTCTTGTGGTACCGCGCATCACTCTGTTTTTGGCCCAGCAGGAACTGCACTTCGCCTTGAGGCAATTCAAAAGGAGTTCTTGCGAAAAAGAGGATGTTTCCTTCTTCCAGGCGGGCACAACACCACCGCCCGTGTTCTTCCGACGGTACATCCTCCAAAGCACTCGGCAGTTGGATAAGCTGAGTCATCTTTCTCTCCCAACAAGCTGTAACGCGGCCAATGCCCTATATGTTCCCATAAGGTTAACCCGAAATCTTTCGAATTCCAAGAGTGCCGTGCTCAAACCGAGCCTTGACTTGTTGTAAGGCATCGGGTTATGTTTCTAGATTGCCCTTGAGGGCCGAAATCTAACAGGGAGTGTGGCCGTTTGAAACGGACCTTTCAACCTAATCGTAGGCGCCGAGCAAAGACACATGGATTCCGCGTGCGCATGAGGACCCCGGGAGGCCGCAACGTGTTAAAGCGTCGGCGTCAAAAGGGCCGTCATCGCCTGACTCCATAAGAGCTCATTTGGCATCTCAAGTTTTTCCCAAGAGTTTCCGGCTGCTCCGCCGAGGCGATTTTCGGCGAGTCTATGACGAAGGGCATCGCCGGAGCGCCCCATTATGCACGGTCTTTATTCGACCCAATGGGTTACTGCAATCTCGTTTTGGGGTCACGACACCAGCGCGCCTGGGGAATGCCGTATTGCGCAATCGGCTGAAGCGCCGTTTGCGAGAGGTATTTCGGCTGCACCGCGCACACCTGCCGGGCGGCTGGGACATACTGGTGAATCCCCGCGAGTCGGTGGCCAAGATCCCATTTCGGGCTCTGGAAGGGGAAGTTCTGAGGCTTTTCCCCAGCCAGCCTCCTCCGGGAGTTTCCGAGGAGTTGCGCGCCAAGTGAAGTTCATGACCCTGGGTCTGATTAAGTTTTATCAGGCTTGCCTTTCTCCGCTTATACCGTCTTCCTGCCGTTTCTACCCGTCCTGCTCAGCTTACGCGTATGAAGCGGTTGGGAGGTGGGGCGCCTGGCGGGGAATTCATTTGGCGCTTGCCCGGCTCATGCGCTGCCGGCCATATGGGGGGCAAGGGTTCGACCCAGTGCCCTGAATTCACGTTTACAGTTGCCGGGTGCGGAGTGTTCGTTTCGTAGGGGCGGTTCGCGAACGGCCCTTACGGTCCTGACCCCGAGGCCCGGAAGCTGAGATTTGAGGACCTTCCGTGGACCAAGAAAAGCGGGTGCTGGCGGCATTCGCACTCTCCTTCTTGATGCTGTTGCTTTGGCGCGTTTTCTTTTTTAAGGAACCGCCCCCTTCGCCATCTTCCAAGTCCATTCCTACGGCGCAGACCCAACCGGCGACGGAGAAAACATCCGCCGCAGTAGTAAGCCCCCAGCTTCCTCCGCCTGTTCCGATTATTGTAGGTAGTAAGCCAGAAGACATCGTCGTCGAAAGCGACCTTTATAAGGTGACCTTTTCCACGCGGGGCGCGGTCGCGGAGAGCTGGATACTCAAGAAATACCGCGACGCAAAAGAAGCCCCTTTAGATGTCATCGATGACGAGGCGTGCGGAAAGCTCGGCTTCCCCATGAGCCTGAGCGCTGCCGATGGCGAGCTCACGAACAAGCTGAACTCAGCGCTCTATGTTGCAACGCCCTCCGGCCTGACGCTGAAGCCACCCGTCAAGATCGAGTTCACCTACAGCGATGGTAAGGTGCAGGCGCGTAAGGCTTTTACTTTAGGGACGGGTTATGAGGTCCATGCCGAAGTGAGCGTGGTTGAAGGAGGCCGCTACTTACCCGTGGAGGTCACATGGCCGGGCGGGTTTGGGGACCACTCCTTGCCACCCGCGGTTGTCAATACCCTGACGCTAGGTGTTTACGGCTCCCTAGGTGATTTGACCACGGTGGCGCAACGGAAACTGACCACCGACCGCTTGGTCCCCGCCCCATTTCAGCTCGCGGGCTTGGAGGACCGCTACTTCGCAGGAATCTTCTTGCCCGATTCTTCGGACGAGACGTTTCGGCTTGGCCGGCAAACTTGGACTCCCACGGACTGGCAGGGGAAGGATGCTGATCGGCCCAGCCCGCTCTACGCACAGTTGGGGCAGGCGCAGGCAAAGCCTCTGACCTTTCGGATATTCGTGGGGCCGAAAGACCTGGAGGTGCTGCGCGCCGAAAAGCCCCCGCTGGATTCCCTGGTGGACTTCGGATGGTTCGCCTTCATTGCCAAACCTCTTTTCCTTGGCCTGCGCTTCATCTACGAGCGCTGGACGCACAACTACGGCTGGGCGATTGTGCTCTTGACCGTGTTTATCAACTTCGCGTTGTTTCCGCTGAAATTGAAAAGTATTCGCTCGGGGCAGGAGATGCAGCGCATTGGCCCGCTCGTCAAGAGCATCCAGGATAAATACAAGGGTACCAAGTTCAACGATCCACGCAAGCAGCGCATGAACGAAGAGATCATGAAGCTCTACAAGGAGCACGGTGTCAATCCCCTGGGCGGCTGCTTGCCGATGGCCCTCCAAATGCCCTTTCTTTACGGCTTTTACCGGGTGCTTGACCTACCTATCGAACTACGTCACGCTCCCTGGATACTTTGGGTCACGGACCTTTCAGCGCCGGATAGATTTCATCCCTTTGGAATTCCGCTTCCTATTCTGCCCACGGTTATGGTCATCACCAT
>JBAVYG010000852.1:0-2425 GCA_049698675.1 Terriglobia bacterium | reverse complement strand
CTACGGGCTCCTCCGGTTAGCCGCCAAAAAACGAAAAGCGGAACTTTCTACTTTGCTCAGATTAGGAACTTTCTACTTTGCCTTGACACCATTTGCACAATGGATTTGCACAATGGACTACTGTCATCCTTAGGAGTCCCGCTCTTTGGGACGACGAAGGATCTTTGCAGTTCGTGGGCAACTTTCATTCGTCGCCCGGGGGGAACAGCAGGGATTCTTCGGCCCAAAGAACAGGCCTCAGAATGACAGCGGGAGCAGGCCCCGAGGCAGGGCGTTGAAGACTTTGCGCGCTTTTGTGCTGGGCCAGTGACTCACCGGCAGCAGGTGATGGATACGTCGAGGGGTTTGCTCTTCTTCTCTTTCTCGACTTGATCGGCAAGCACGCGCAGGGCGAGCGCCTTAACCTTGGCTACCGCTTCCGGCTTGGTCTTTCCGTACGCCATGACTCCAGGGAGCGAGGCGATTTCCGCCATCCAGCGCCCGTCCTCTTCGCGGTCCAATTCAATCTGAAACTTCAATTTCAGGTCTCCAATCAAGCTTTCACTGATGGCATGGTAGAGCGTTCGAGGCGGCAGGTCAATATTACTTCTGCACGCTTCTGCACGCAGTCTCATTTGAGCTTCCGGTGGCGGTCGACCGGTGCGCGGCAACCAGGGCTTGGCCCAGGCTGAGGCCGCCATCGCCGCAAGGCACTTCGGAGTGGGTGAAAACGTTCAGACCCTCGGCTTCGAGCCTGCGCTTCAGGTGCTCGAGCAGAAAAACGTTCTGGAAGGAGCCGCCGCTCAGACAAATATTATCGAGGCCGGTCTCCCCGTAGATGAGTTTTGCTGTCCTTGCCAACACATCCACGAACCCCTCATGGAAGCGGCGGCTGACGATGCCCGCAGGCACTCCGCACCTCAGATCATTCACCAGGGCTGCAAAGAGCGGTTGCGTATCGATAATCCAGCCGCTGCCTTCCGGTCGAATCTCGAACGGGTAGCCGGCGACTTCGCCCTCGCCCGCGATGGCCGCCTCGAATTCGATGGCTGCCTGGGCCTCGTAATTGACCCGTTTCCGAACTCCCGCCAGCGCCGACACTGCATCAAACAGGCGGCCGCAGCTTGATGTCAGTGGCGAGTTGAAGCCGCGCTCGAGCATGCGGACGAGCACGGCCACCTGCCGCCGGTCGAGTTCACGCACAAAGGGGATTTCCAGGTCCCAAAGAGTTTCACCAAAATGCTTGTGCAGGTAACTCACTGCCATGCGCCAGGGCTCGGTGATGGCCGCCGCGCCGCCCGGCATGGGGACGTAATCGAGATGCGCCACGCGCTGGAAATCAGCATACGTTGCAAGCAGGACTTCCCCGCCCCAAACCGCGCCGTCGGTTCCGTACCCCGTGCCGTCCAAGGCGATGCCGATCACCTTTCCATCCAGGTGGTTCTCGGCCATGCAACTCGCGATGTGGGCGTGGTGATGTTGCACGCCAATGCGCTTGATGCTGCTTTGGCCCAGCGCCCAGCGCGTCGAGAAGTAATCGGGATGCAGGTCGTATGCAAGGAGCTTCGGCTCTACCTCGAGGATCAGCTTGAACCTGGAAATCGTGGTCTCAAAGAAGCTGTAGCTCTCCAGGTTCTCCAGGTCGCCGATGTGCTGGCTTAGAAAAGCGTGGCGGCCTTTCGTCAAACACACAGTGTTTTTGAGCTCTCCGCCGACCGCCAATATAGGCGGCAGGTCCTCGTTCAGAAACACCGGCACGGGCACGTATCCGCGCGAGCGGCGAAGTTGCCGCGGCTCGTCGCCCGTGACGCGGACCACGGAATCATCGCAACGCAAGAGGATGTCGCGGTTATGGACCAGAAAGAAGTCTGCCATCCCGCGCAACCGCGCCAATGCCTCAGGATTGTCAATGGCGATCGGCTCTTCCGAGATATTCCCACTGGTCATGACCAGGGCCTGAAAACGGCCGGCAGCAAAGAGCAAATGGTGGAGCGGCGTGTAGGGCAGGAAAACACCGTACTCGCGGTTGAAAGGCGCGACCAACTCAGCAATAAGACTCGGAGACTTTTTGCGAAGCAGCACAATGGGCCGCTCAGGACTCTCGAGCAAGGCGCGCGAAGCGTCATCAAGCTCGCAGAAATTCCGAACGGCGTCGAAACTGGGCGCCATAATCGCAAATGGCTTTTCGACGCGTCGCTTCCCTTCCCGCAGACGGCTGACCGCGGCGGGATTCGTGGCGTCAACCGCCAGGTGGAATCCCCCCAAGCCCTTTACGGCCACCACGTAACCCGCTTGCAAACGCGCCGCGGCCTCCGCTATGGGATCAGCAGCCTCAACCCGCTTCCCTTTCCCATCCCATAACTCAACCTGAGGCCCACATTTCCAGCAGGCATTAGGCTGGGCATGAAAGCGGCGGTTGACCGGGTCGTCGTATTCGCCCTGGCAG
>JBAVYG010000851.1:0-4054 GCA_049698675.1 Terriglobia bacterium | reverse complement strand
CTGTCATTCCGAGCGTAGCGAGGAATCTCGCCCTGGCCGTTCAGGGTAAACTGCGCGAGGAATCCCGCTCTGGTTTGTGAAGGAGCGAATCAGAGCGAGATTCCTCGCTACGCTCGGAATGACAGGCGGCGGTGCGCAGGCCCTGTTTTTCACTCTTCTGCATTGCTCTGTACACGCTTCAAACCTTCACCCTCCGCCCAGACGGACCCGTCCTCAAAATACTCCTTCTTCCAGATAGGCACGATTTCCTTCAGCCGATCGATCGCCAATTGGCAAGCGCCAAAGGCGGCGCGCCGGTGAGCCGCAGTGACGATAATCGCCACACTGGTCTCGCCAATTTCGAGCCGTCCCAGCCTGTGAATCATGCCGATGTGGTCGATTTCAAACTTTCGCCTCGCTTCGCCGCCGATCTCCTCCATTTTGCGCATGGCCATCGGCTCGTACGCCTCGTACTCGAGGTGAAGAGTTCTGCGCCCACGCGAATTGTTCCGCACCACACCCTCGAAGACCACCACGGCGCCATCCTCAGATGCCTTCTGTTGGCGCACCAAATCCGTGGTGGGAATGGGAAAGCGGGTAAGCAAAAAGTAGTCCCTGCTCGAGCCGCCACTAACCGGAGGCAGGAACGCCACTTCATCTCCATCCTTCAGGGCTCTTGTTCCCTCCGCGATCTCTTGGTTCACGGCCAACAAGAGCACCTGCGAGAGGTCTTTCAAGCGAGGAAAGCGGGCTGCGTAACGGCCCCACAGGCCGTCCAGGTTCAGACCCTCGGGAATCTCCGTTTGCTCTTGTTGAAGCCCCGTCAGGTCTCGCGTAACACCAAAAAAAAGCACTTTGATCTTCATGATAACCAGTATACACGCGGGGAGCATACAATTACCCCCTGCCCAGCAAATGTCGCAACGCGCCCTCGAGTTCCGGAAAACGGAATTGATACCCTGCGCTCAGTAGTCGCGCAGGTTCGATGCGAGCGCTGGCCAGGAGTAGTTCCTCCCCCATTTGGCCGAAAGCAAAGCGAACGGCGAAGGCTGGCATGGGGAAGATGGCAGGGCGTCCGAGGACTCGGCCAAGCGTTTTGGTGAATACCAGATTGGTGACGGGATTTGGAGCCACCGCGTTGACCGGACCGTTGAGCGTCTCGGCGGTGGTCGCAAATAAGATGATTTGCAGGAGGTCGTCAATTCCAATCCAGCTCATATATTGCTTTCCCGATCCAACCTTCCCACCTGCTCCCATCATGAAAGCCGGCAGCATTTTGGCAAGCCCTCCGCCCGCGCGGCTCAGGATGAAACCAAACCTAAGGTTGACAACTCGAATCCCGCGCTCTGCGGCTGGCTTTGTCGCCGCTTCCCATTCCTGACATACCTGAGAGAGAAATAATGAACCCGCTCCACTTTCTTCCCTCAGCACTTCATCGCCGCGGTCCCCGTAGTAACCACTGGCTGATGCGGCGACAAGGACTCGGGGTCGTTTTGAAAGCCTCGCCAGTGTTTCACACAGGAGGCACGTGCTTTTGACTCTGCTCTCACGGATGGCAGTCTTTTTGGTGGCATTCCACCTGCCGGTGATGGGTTCTCCAGCGAGGTGAACCACCGCGTCGAATCCTTCCAGCTTGGGCGCGTCAATATCCCCGGCAGCCGGGTTCCAGTACACCAGGGATTCTCCGCCCCGCGGTTTAAATCTCACTAAACAAGTCACGCGATGCCCACCTGTTGTGAGGACTGGAATGAGCGCCTGACCGATCAACCCGCTTGCCCCGGTAACCAGGATGTTCATAGGCGATCTTCCGTGAGAAGAACAGGCGCCAAGTATAGAATCAGCTTAGCACCCTGGAGTGTTCAGCACAATCTGGGCAGGATTCGCTGGGCAGGATTCGATTCCCGCTTGAATGCGGAATATACTGTTTCCATGGCCAAGGTCTTACTTGTCGGCAAGGACTGGCAAGCTCGGGCGCTACTTCGAGCGCAACTGATCGAGGAAGGCGTCAGCGTGGAGGCCTATGAGACAGTTGAGGAAGCCCTGGCGCAGCTCGAATGCCGCTCTGTCCTTCCGGCGCTTCTCATTGCTGACATATCTGCAAGCGACCGCCCCTCGGCGGATATCGAGTCTTTGACGATCTGGGCGAGACGCATCCCCATCTGGATCATCGCCAGCCACACCTTGAGTGTGAAAGGTGGCCTTGAAGGCCGCGGCTTCGAGACGCTCCTCTTTCGGCCGGTGGACATGGGAAAACTCGTCCAACAAATCCAGCAGCGCCTGGCGACCTAGAACAGGCCTTGGAAGACGAGGCTGAGGATGAATTGTCATTCTGAGCGCAGGGCAGCGCAGGGATTTCCATTTTTCCGACGCATCCCACTTTTTTGAAGCGTTCTGCGCCAGCAACATCCTGTTCCCATGTGTTTTCAAGAGGTTAGAAGGGCGCTAGGGACATATGGGAAAGCGTATGAGTGTGGCATTGTGCCACACTTTGCGGTTCGCCCGCCTAACAGTACGCTACATACGTAGCCGACTCTAGCAAGGCGCAAAGGACAACTGCGGAGATTCTTCGCCCCGACAAGTCGGGGCTCAGAATGACAGGCGTTTCATGATGAGTCGGTCAGCATGAAGTTCTTCGGCCAAACCCCCGCCCTTCGGCAAGCTCAGGGCAAGCTTTACGCGGGAGCGACGACGATGACTTTCATCTCCATGGGTGGGCCGAAGGCCCATGTCCACTCAGCACGATAGAGGCCGCCCACGGTGTGGCCAAGGACGGCCTCGGGAATCCGGCGCCAAGAAACAAGCCCGCCAGCTTCTGATTTCTAATTTCCAGTTTCTGCTCTTGCCGTCGCTGGCTGTTCGTGAGTGAGGCAGTGGAGGGTTCCGAGGCCCCAGACGAGGTCCACGGCGTGTATGCCGATCACCGGCCGGTCGCGAAAAAGTTCCGCAAGCGTGCCCAGGGCGATGCGGTCATTCGGATCGTTGAAGGTCGGGACCAGGACGGCGGTGTTTGAAATGTAGAAATTCGCATAGCTGGCGGGCAAGCGTTGGCCGTCGAGGAAAAGCGGCATCGGCATCGGCAACCCCACCACCTCGATGCGGGAGCCGTCTTCGAGGCGCATTCCTTGCAATCGTTCGCGGTTTTCCTGTAGAGGGCGGTAATTGGCCTCGCTCGAATCACTCTCCTGGCAAAGCACGACAGTACGCGGGCCAACAAACCGGCACAGGTCGTCCACGTGGCCGTGGGTGTCGTCACCGGCGGTGCCTTTTCCTAACCAGAGCATATTCTTGACCCCGAGGTACTCGCGAAGCGCCTCCTCAGTCTCTTGACGAGTCAAGTCAAGATTGCGCACCTGGACTTCCGGGTCGAGCAGGCACTCCTCGGTGGCCAGCAGCGTTCCGCACCCGTTCCCATCAATGCTCCCACCCTCGAGCACGAAGTCGCGGCCCTTCACCTTGACCTGAAACAAACGGCACCCGAGCGCGCCCGCGGCAAGCGAAGCCACTTTATTATCTTTCTGCCAGTTCGGGTATTTCGCCCAGCCGTTAAAACCGAAATCAACAATGGCTACGTCCGGCGGTGGCGCTGGCTCCCCTCCTTGGCAAGGAGGGGACAGGGGGTGGTTGGGATCCCCTCCTTGGCAAGGAGGGGGTAGGGGGTGGTTGCCATCGCGCTTAATAAACATGGGGCCGAAATCGCGCGTCCAGCCACGATTAGTTGGGAAGCGGAAGATTTCAACGTGGGTTAGGTCAACACCCACGCGTCTCAGAATCCGCCTCGCCTGTTCTTCGTGCGCTTTCGAATTCACCAGGATGCGCACAATCTCACCGGGCGCGATTTTGCGGACGATCTCACCATAGACCCAGGGGATGGGAGCGAACTTGCCAGGCCAATCACTGCGGTTGTGCGGCCACCCGATCCAGGTGGCCTCGTGTGGTTCCCATTCGGCGGGCAGACGATACCCAAGCGCCGCCGGCGAGGTGCTACGTACTCTCGCCCACGACTGGTTCCAACCCTCTCCCCCCTGGGGGAGAGGGTGGACCGCACCGGCGTTTTCTTCAGCCGGGGCGGGCCGGG
>JBAVYG010000850.1:0-12353 GCA_049698675.1 Terriglobia bacterium | reverse complement strand
CATAATTATGTCCCTTCGCCGCTCGAATCATTCTCCGGGCTAACCTTCCCCGTTGATCCAAGAATCAAGGAGCAAGCCCAGCAGGAAGTGAAAGCGGTTCGGTCTGACCTGCCGCTGGTTTCCAACGATTATGTGGACGGTGTTTTGACTTATTTCCAGAACCGGGGCCGGGGCTACATCACTACAGCTCTAAAGCGACTGGGAATATATCAGCCCATCATCTCCGACACGCTGCACAAGGAGGGGATTCCTCAGGACCTTATCTACCTTGCCGCCCTGGAGAGCGCGTTTAATCCTTACGCCTTGTCGCGCGCCGGCGCAAAAGGCATCTGGCAGTTCATGCTCGGGACGGGCATGCTTTATGGGTTGAAGAAGGACCGCTGGGTGGACGAGCGAGAAGATCCGGTGAAGTCCACACAGGCTGCGGCCCGCCATCTTAAGGATCTGTACCAGACGTTTGGAGACTGGTCCCTTGCCATGGCGGCATACGACAGCGGCCCCTTGACGGTGCAGGGAGCCGTGGAGAAGACGGGCTACGCTGATTATTGGACCTTGCGACGGCTACACGCCCTTCCGACTGAGACGGAAGACTACGTGCCGATTTTCATGGCCACCCTGATGATCGCGAAGGACCCGAAAGCTTATGGCTTCGAGGTTCAGCCGGACCCGCCTCTTTCCGCCGATCAGGTGATAGTAAGTACGCCCACGGACCTGCGCCTGGTGGCTCAACTTATCGACAGGCCCGTCGAAGAGTTGACCCGGCTGAATCCCAGCCTACTTCGATGGACGACCCCGCCCAACAACCCTCAATTCACCTTGAACATTCCCAAGGGAACTAAGGAGCAGTTTGAGCAAAGGGTGGCGGTAATTCCGGAGGATAAGAGAATCTGGTGGAGAGCCCACAAGGTGGAGGAAGGCGAGACCCTTTCGAGCATTGCCAAGAAGCTCCACGTCTCACCGGTGGCCTTGCGGAAAGTGAACCGGCTGGACAACGAAACGGCGTTGCAACAGGGTACTCACTTGCTGGTCCCTCTGGCGCCTGGCAAGGAATCATCTCTGGCGCGAGTCCGCGAAGGGGGGCCGCGCTACGCGGTCAGGTATCGCGTTCGATCCGGTGATACTCTGGAGTTCATCGCCGACCGCTATGATGTGACTCCTTACCAGATCCGCCGCTGGAACAACTTGAAAACCTCCCAATTGACTCCAGGAAAGCCTCTCCGCATCTATGTGGCGGGAGGAAGCCGGAGCGCGTCCAGCAAGTCTCATTCCAAGGGGCGGAAGAATCCCGTGCCGGTTGGCAAGGGAACTAGCCCAACAAAGGCTGCCTCCGGGACCGGAAAAGCGGTGGCCACACCCAAAGCCACCACCAGACAACTTGCGGAGGGGCGTTAGGACTCTTTTCTGCTGGAATCAACGATTGCACTTGACACAGCGATTGGTGTGTTATACATCTGCCTCCAGCGACGAAGTTAAGAGGTTTGCACCTGCCGCCCAGGGGAAAGTTCGGCTTTCTTGGGTGAGTCACGATGATGATGGGGGAGGGATTCATGGATTTGGATAAAGACAATAAACCGGGTGATGAGCTTGAGGATTATGGAGACGAGCTCTCCTCCGATTACAAGGAAGAAGCGGAGGAAAGGTTGGGCGAGGAAGGCGAGGAGCTTGAGGAGGAGGTTTCTTACAAAGTTGAGGAGACTATAATAGCCCCAGAGGCTCCGACAGTTCCGGCCGCCGCACAGACTGCCAAACCGGCCCCGGCTCCCGCGCCTGCTCCGGTGGCCCGCAAGACGGTCGCGAAGGCGAAACCAAAGCCGAAAAAACGGCCCGCAAAGAAACCCGTGAAGAAAGCGGCGAAGAAAGCGGCGAAGAAGGCGGCGAAGAAAGCGGCGAAGAAAGCCGTGAAGAAAGCCGCGAAGAAAGCCGCGAAGCCTGCCAAGCCAGCTAAGAAGCCGGTTGCCAAGAAAAAGGGCCGGGCGAGGTAGCCGGATCAGGCTCCGAAGACCCGCAGGAGGGTTTGTATCCTCGCTCCAAGTGTGGACGAGGATGAGCGCAGGGATGGTGTGTCTGGCCTCCCGGTATAAGCCCTATGGCCGGCGCCCGCGGTCAGGCAGTGTGGATGGTTCCGCAGTCCCAACCAAACCGTGAGTCCTCAGGCCTGAGTGCTCAGGCGCTCTGCGCTAAAGTTCTCGCCCGCGAGGTCATCCGGCGTATGCGCGGCGCCTCGCAGCCCTACCTGCTGCGTTGTGCGGACGATTCCAGTTACGTTGTTAAGTTTCAGAACAACCCCCAACACGTACGCGTCCTGGCCAACGAAATGTTGGCGGGTCGTTTGGCCATGCTCATTGGCCTCCCGGTCGCAACCCCGGCCTTCGTCGAAGTTTCCCCCGGTCTTATCCATGGACCACCCCCTCTTGAACTTGAAATCGGCCCCCGCCGCGTGCTTTGCTTAGCCGGCCTGCATTTTGGCTCGCGCTTCCCGGGGGTTCCCAACCAAACGCTGGTGGTGGATTTTCTGCCGGATCGTTTGCTGCGCAACGTCAGGAACTTGGCCTCCGTGTTCTTGGGGGGATTCGTTTTTGACAAGTGGACTTGTAATTGTGACGGCCGCCAAGTCGTTTTCTTTCGCTCCCTGGACGAGCAAGGTCCGGCGTATTCAGCCTTGCTCATCGATCAGGGCTTTTGTTTTAATGATGGCGAGTGGAGCTTTCCGGATAGCCCTATCCGTGGCCTTTATCCACGCCGCCTGGTTTATGAGAAGGTCGAGGGTTTCAAGTCGTTTGAACCCTTTCTCTCCAGAATAGAGAATCTGGATCGTTCTCAGATCGAAGAATGTGTCGGCCAAATGCCTGATGAGTGGTGCGGGCCCGACCCCTGCCAGTTGACACGGCTTGTGGAAAGATTGCACGAGCGGCGCAGAAGACTTCGGCAGGCGATCATTGACGCAAAGAATAGTTCCCTGCAACCGTTCCCGAATTGGGCATGAGGCTGGAGTGGTTGGCCAATCGAGACAGGACCTATGGTGGAAGATAGCGAGTTGAAGCAGTGTTCATACTCCCTGGTGCGCTACGTCCCGGACGTGGTGAAGCAGGAGTTTATCAACATCGGGCTGTTCCTCTTTTGCCCTGCCGAGCAGTTCCTGGATTGCTTGTTCAGCGACGATTTCCGGCGCATCACCCGTTTCCACGCCCAGGCAGATATCCAGTTCCTCAAGGAACTGCAACCCCACTTCGAGCAACAGATCGCAGAGCACGAAGCGGAGCTTGAGGGGTACATCCGCGAGATGCAGCAGTCCTATTCCAACCTCATTCAGTTGTCACCAGCCCGGACCTGCTTGACCGCCGACCTAAGCTCCCAACTTCAGGACCTCTTCGAGCGGTACGTGGGCGCGAGTCTTACCGGCCCCCCAAAGCAAGATACCAGGATGCGCATCAAGCAGCGAATGACGGAAGCCCTGCGCCGATGCGGTGTGCTTGACCACAAGTCATTTGAAAAGCGCATCCCCGCCTCACCATGGACCGGGGCTGGCGACCCGTTTGTTTTCGACTTTGGGTACAAGCCCCTCGAACAAGCCGGCAAGCCCAACGGGCACGTGAAGCTGATCCACACGCTTTCCCTTCAGAGGGACGATGAACTTGCCAAGGCACTCATGTGGACCTTCGATAGAGTCCTTGAGAAAGAACCTTGCGACCTGACGGTCGGGCACGAAGATAACCCTGACCCAAGCCATCCTGTCGTCCGCTTCTCCCAGGGCATTCTTCAGCACGAGCGTATCCGCTTGGTGCCCGTTTCAGGCTTCGATGAATACGCTCAATCTATCCGCGCAGAACTCTTCATGTAAAAGGACTGCTATACCAAACTTGGACGCGCAGTGCGTGATTCGCTGGGCACCATGAGTCTGCATCTCAAAGTCGATTGTTACTCAGGCTACAAGGCGGATGAACGCCCCCTCCGTTTCAGCTTCGCAGACAAGCCCGGTGGACACGTAATCGAAGTAAAAGAGGTCCTGGATCAGTGGTATGGCATTGGCTACCACTGTTTCAAGGTTTTGGCAAACGACGGCAACCTCTACATTCTTCGCCATCAACAGGCAGAGGATAGCTGGCTGCTTGATTCCTTCCGGCGGGGCGCGGCCAAGACTTCGCGTGTTCATGACAATCCTGCCGAGTAGTGATTAAATAGACTGGTTTGCTTTCGGCGGCAGTTGCCTCGTTCCGCCGAAGGATTGAGGGGATATGCACAAGGGCGAAAGTGTGATCTCTCTCGCGCTTGCCGTGGTCGTGGTTCTGACCTTTGTGGCGATCCAGCGACAGTGGAATCCGGCCAACCTGAAGGAGGTGGCATCTTCAGCCGAGGATTTCATCCTCACCAGCACAGGAATACGCGGGCAAGTACCGGATTTGGTTGGATACGAGAAATTGAAAACCTATCGACTGGAAAGTTATCGCGCCGCCTTATACCGGCAGAGCCCCGCTTCACTGGTTTTCGCTCCTGGCCGGTTTGTCGTTTACGACCGGAATAACCAACCGGCCTTTAATCTGGAAACCCTGGAAGGGTCGAGAGACCCCTGGACGACTCTTTACGACTTCAACGGGCGTCATGGGCTTCCCGTCTCAGGTAGCCGTAGCCACCCGGAATACACCAAGAGCCTGACCGGGGATGGTGTGCTGGAGGTTGTGGTAGGCCAGTATTCGGGCGGGGACCACTGCTGCACCGTGGCCACCATCATCGAATTAGGCAAGGAAGCAGTGGTAGTCCTGGGTCGAATCGATGGCTTGGATGGCTTACCTTTCGAGGGCTTGGAAATCCGCAGCATCCATAAAGATAAGAGTTGGGAATGTGTGGTCCACCGTCCCTACATGACAAGCTGTGGCGACCACTCGGACGCGGCCGACGTGCTCTCGATCTACGCATCCAGCAACGGCCAATACGTTGACCAAACAAACCAGTATGCAGACTACCTCACCGGCATCCTGCACCAGAATCTTACCAAGTGGCGTCAGGAAAAGAGCCCCTCGCTTCGACTCTCGCAAACTCTGGCCGCCGAATTCGCGCAGCTAGGCCAAAGGGATGAAGGAAAGCGTTTTTTTGCGACGAACTTTAATCTATTCCTGCCCAATCTTCGACAGAGGAATATCGATCCGAACGTTTGCCTGGACGACTTGGAGAACCTCATTGATCGCCTGCCCAGCATTCCGCTGGCAAGTGCAGTTGACAGTCGACAGTCGACAGTGAACGGTACACCGGTTCCTACAGCCAACCGCTGACGGGGCTACTGTCCTGATTTAAGCGTGACACGTTGGGTGGCCTGCCGCGTTACATAGCCACGAGCTCCCCTTTTCCTTGCGCGGTGATGCCCGCCTTCATGGCAGCGAGGAAGCGCGACCGCAGCGCGTCGCTCATCAGGGCCCGCTTGACCGGCGTGAGCCGAAGGAAGGCGCCGAGGATTGCCCGCATGACGTCCTGGGTCAAACTGCCGGGGTCGTCGAAGATCTGGTTCTGCAGCGTGCCGCGCTCCAGGCACTGGAGGATCACCCGCTCGAAGGTGGTCTCGGGGTGAATCACCCGCCGCCCCCGCCGATCCAGGCGCATGGCGCCAGTGCTACAGTCGAGAGTGCAGACGCCGCAACCGATGCAGAACCCCACGTCAACCCGGGGCTCCTTCTTCTTCTTTCCCGCTGGCGAGGCCAACGGCAGCATTTCGATCGCCTCGATCGGGCAGGTCTTGGAGCACTTACCGCACCCCTGGCAGAGAGACTGGTCGGGGCTGGCGATGAACGACGAGGTGACGATGAAGTTGGGGTACCCGAAGTCGCGCACCCCGCGCAGGAGGTTGCAGCAGCAGGCGCAACAGTTGCAAATGAAACCGGCATTCTTCTGCACGTTATCGGCGGAGAGCACCAGACCTCGTTCGCGCGAGCGGGTGAGGTTGTCCTGCATCTCCGCCTTGCTCACCTCGCGCGCCATGCCGTGGCGGACGAGAAAGTCGGCCGCCCGGTCGAAGCTCGAACAAACGTCCAGCGGCCCATCGCACTCCCGAACGCCAGCGTGCAGCTTTTCGTGCCGGCAGGAGCAGATGCCGAGGGCGAAGCGCTCCTTCTCCGCGAGGATGGCGGAGGCCTTCTCGTAATCGAGGATCTCCACGTGGTCGCGCACCGCCCCGTCGTGGGGGAGCGCGCGCATGATGGTGACCTTCTCGCCCTGGGCGGCGTTGGCCTCCACTACCCCGCTCTCATTGAGATAGGCGTGAAACAGCTTGCCGAGCGTGGCACTGTCCACCCCCGGACCGGTCCGCATCATGGTGAACTCGAAGATGCCGACGAACAGCGGATTGGGCATGTATTGGGTACCGCCCTCGAACTCGAAGTCCACCACCAGCCCCTTCTGCGCGAGCCGTTCGAGGGTACCCTGGAGCTTGACCCGCTCGTGGCCGGTGGAGCGGGCGATCCGGTCAAGCGTGGCGAAACCGTAAGGCATGCCGATGAAGACCTCGGCCTCGTCGGGCGAATAAAGTTCCTTCAAGATCGCACGCATGGTCTCGTTCCACGGCGCCCGTACCGTGAGGCCATCGACCTTGGTGCCCAGCTTGCGGTAAACGTCCTTTCCGACCAGGTGTCCCATGCGTCCGAGCTCCTCTCAGCCACTTACAGCACAGCCTCCTCCCAATTTTCCAGGGTCTGCTTAATGCTGGCCAGAAACTTCTCGGCCACAGCTCCATCGATGACCCGGTGATCGTAGGAGAGGGAGAGGTAGGCCATCGATCGGATGGCGATAGCATCGTTGCGCACCACCGGGCGTTTTTCGATAGCGCCCACACCCAGGATGGCCACCTGAGGCTGGTTGATGATGGGCAAGCCGAAAAGACCTCCGAAACTCCCAGGATTGGTGATGGTGAAAGTCCCTCCCTGTACATCCTCGACGCTCAAGCGCTTGTTTCGAGCCCGCTCCGCAAGATCCTGAACCGCCTGCGCGATGCCCAGGAAGTTCTTTTCATCCGCCCGCTTGATGACCGGCACGATAAGCCCTGTCTCGAGCGCCACGGCAATCCCTACATTAACGTTCCGCTTGTAAATGAGGTTCGTGCCGTCTACCGAGGAATTGATAACGGGGATTTGTTTGATCGCTTCCACCGCAGCTCGAACGAAGAAGGGTGTGTAAGTCAGCTTGAAGCCGCATCGGCGCTCAAACTCATCACGCTGCCGCTCCCGCGCCTCCACCACTTTGCTCATTTCGACTTCGAATACGGTGTAGACATGGGCCGAAGTCCTCTTGCTCGTCACCATGTGCTCAGCGATTTGCCGGCGCATGGGAGTCATGGGAACAACTTGCGTCGGCCCGGCGAGAATCGAGGGCGAAGGTGTCGGCTGAACCGTCGCGGGCGGCGGCTGCACCAAAGGTTCCCGAGCCGCGGCGGTTCTGCCTGCGGCGGCCGCCTGGCGCTGGTCCACATAAGCCAGGATGTCTTTCTTGCTGATCCTGCCACCTAGACCGGTACCCCGTACCTGCGTGAGGTCAACGTGGTAGTCATGGGCAATACGCCTGACGAGCGGCGACGACCTTGCCGCTGCGGGAGCAGTGGGGGCAGTCGGACCGCCAGCCGCGGTTGGAACGCTCGCGCTCTCTGCCGGCGCCGGCGGTACGGCCGCAGCCGGAGCGGGAGGCGCTGCGACCTCCGCGCCTGCCTCAGCAGCGGGTGCGGCCACGGCAGCCCCTTCGCCATCGATCACGGCCACAACCGTATTCACCGCCACCGTCTCGTTTTCCTTCACCAGAATTTGGCTTAGAATCCCAGCCGCCGGGGAAGGTATTTCCGCATCCACTTTGTCGGTCGAGATTTCAAACAGAGGCTCGTCCCGGCCTACATGCTCGCCGGCCTTCTTCAGCCATTTGGTAATCGTTCCCTCGGCAACACTCTCACCCATCTGGGGCATGATGACATTCGTGGGCATAGCAACCTCACATCTATCGAGTCATTGAGTCATCGAGCCATCGAGCCATTGAGTCATTGGGTCGTTCAGCCTTTGAACGTTTGAGGCTTTGATTCATTGGAGTGCTCAATTTGGCCGTAATTCGTCCCCCCGCAAACCGCTCGCTCACTTCTTCAGGTCAGTAGATCGATGACTCAATGGCTCGATGACTCAATGGCTCGATGACTCAATGACTCGATGACTCAATGACTCAATTTTAGTACTCCGCCAGCTTCCTGGCGGCCTCGACCACCTTCTGGGCGTTGGGCAGAAAGTACTCTTCAAGGGGTGGCGAGAAGGGGACAGGCGTGTCCGGGGCGGTAATCCGCATGATGGGCCCGTCTAAATCCTCGAAAGCCTTCTCGGCAATCAGCGCTGCCAACTCGCCTGCCATGCCGCCCGTACGCGTGTCCTCATGGAGCAGGATGACCTTATTGCATTTTCGTACGCTCGCCAACACCGCTTCTTCATCGTAGGGCAGCAACGTACGCAGGTCAACCACCTCCAGGGAGAGGCCATCTTTTTCCAGTTCCCGCGCCGCCTCGAGGGCGGCCCAGACCATAGCGCCGTACGTGATGACCACCATGTCGTTCCCTTCCCGCCGTACCGCAGCCTTGCCGATGGGAATTACGTAATCCCCTTCAGGGACTTCTTCCTTGATTCGACGGTAGAGAAACTTGTGTTCGTAGAAGATTACCGGATTGTCGTCGCGGATGGCCGCTTTGATCAAACCTTTGGCGTCGTAAGCGGTTGCCGGCATCACCACTTTCAGCCCCGGAGTGTGGACAAACCACATTTCGTTCGACTGGGAATGGTAGGGACCTCCGTGTACTCCTGCTCCGCACGGCCCCCGGATCACCATCGGCACTGCCGGCCCCCACCGGTAATGCATCTTGGCCGCCATATTCACGATCTGGTCAAAGGCACAGGCTATGAAATCCATGAACTGCATCTCGGCCACGGGGCGCATGCCCATCAACGCGGCGCCGACTGCCGCGCCCACAATGGCCGACTCGGAAATGGGCGTGTCGATCACGCGCTCCTCGCCGAATTTCTCCAGCATCCCGGCGGTGACCTTGAACGCGCCGCCGTAAGCACCAATGTCTTCTCCCAGCAAGAACACGGAAGGATCGCGTTCCATCTCCTCCCAGATACCCTGGCGAATAGCCTCAAGATAGGTTAGAACCGGCATCTGCGCCCCCAAGGCCGGAAATCGAAAGTCGAATCCAAGGACGGAAACCCGAAATTCGAAACTCGAAAATCGAGTCAAGAAATCGTCATCCCTGATTCGCGATTTGTAAACCGCCCGGCTTCATAGCCGACTATCAATGTCGAACTCCTGAATCCTGACTCCTGAATCCTGAATCCTGCCTTTCATCCACCAACAATCCGCCTCACAGTACACACCTTCCAATGCTGTTTCGCCCTTGGGCAGCGCTCGCGCCTCAGCGTCGGCGACGGCTGCGTCGATCTCTTCCTGAATGCGGCGATCGAGATCGTCAATCTGCTGTTTTGTCAGGATTTCTTGAGTGAGCAGGTATTTTTCAAGCCTCTGGATGGGATCTTTCTTTGCCCACTCCTGCAACAGTCGAGCAGGAACATATTCCGCCGCGTCGTGAGCCGAATGTCCTGCCATGCGAAAAGTCATGCACTCCAAAAAGCTCGGCCCATTTCCTTGGCGAGCGCGGGCAACCGCCTCTCCCACAGCGCGATAAACAACCAGGACATCGCTTCCGTCGATGGTCTTGCCCGGCATGCCGTAGGCGGGACCCCGAACCGATAGGTTTCTTACCGCGAACTGCTTTTCCACGGGCGTGGAGAAGGCATACCCATTGTTGTTGCAGATGAAAACCACGGGAAGCTTCATGACTCCGGCCATGTTCATCGCTTCATGAACCTGTCCCACGCTGGTGGTGCCCTCACCCAGGTGTACCAGAGCCACATTGCCGTTGCCGCGCCGTTTTAAAACCATACCGACCCCGCAAGCCACAGGACAGGTTCCGCCCAGCGGAGAAATGATTGGGATCACGCCGCGCTTCATATCGCCGATGTGCAAGGTATTATCCCGCCCGCGCGTGGGCGTATCGGCTCGGGCCATCCAGTTTGCGAAAATATCGGCAAGTGAGAAACCGCGAATCAGGAAGGAAGAAAAATCCCGGTGACTGGGCAGAACCACATCTCCCTCCATCAACTGCAAGGCCGAGCCGACACCAATGGCTTCCTGCCCGCGCCCGATGTAGACTCCCCCCACAATTTTCCCCTGGGGATACAGGACGCGTTCAATCCTCCGCTCCGCCTCGCGCGTGAGCTTCAGGAAGTAGAGCATGCGCTGCAACACGCCGGGACTTTGGATACCAAACATATATTGTTTCATTCTCGAGTCTGCTGCCCCGAAGGGGCGAACCATGAGTAGCCGTGGGTGCAACCCACGGAAAGAAAGTAAAAAAACCGCGCCGGCCCTGAAAGGGCCGGACTACAGCCCCCTTCACAACATGTACCGCTCGTCGAATTCAATCCCCGCCTCCTCCAGCAACTTGCGGTATTCCTCCACAAAGGTCGTCCGGCGATGATGTTCCTCTTGCCCCTTGACGTATTCGATCAAGCCATCAATTTCCCCCTTCGAATGCGTAAACGCGGCATAGCCATCCTGCCAATGCGAGAACACTCGGAAAATACCTTCCTTCTTTATCCAGAGAGATGAACCCGTCTTGACGTCCTTTACAAGATCCGCCAGGCTGACCGACGGATGGAGGCTGCTGACAATGTGCAAGTGGCCCTCCGCCCCGTTGATTCGATATAAGTGGCTTTCGCGGTTCTTCAAGATACCCCAGATGTACCGGAAGAGGTCCTCGCGACGGTTTGCCTTAAGGGTGGGCTGGCGGTCCTTGGTAGAGAAGACGATGTGATAGCAAATCTGCGTATGCGTTGACATCGGGCAATTCCATACTGGTCAACCCCGTTGGGGTTGACAGAATTCGTCGGGGCGATGTTATCCGCAGGTTGAAACCTGCGGCTACTCACGGGAGGCCCCTTCGGGGCCTTCCGATTCTTGGCCCGTCGAGATTCGTCGTCTCCAGGCGTGAGTCATCAAGCGACCCCGAAACACGTCGCTTCGTTGCGCGCGCCGCCCCGCATTCCGGGGTGCCTCGTGCAGTAACCCGCACTGGTCGCCGGACTTGCAGGGCTCTATCCGCCATCTGCCTACTGCTTCCTGCCTACTGCCTACTGCTCGCTAGGCCCAGACCGGCCGTGCCGCCTCCTCCGGCTGCGGGAAGGGGCTGGCCTCTGCGAAGGCAACGTCTTCGCGGATTTCCTTCTCGATCCGCGCCTCGATCGCGCCCTTTTCCTCGTCAGTCATGAGTTTGTGCTGAGCGAGGTATTTCTCGTAGCGAAGGATCGGGTCCTTCTTTCGCCATTTCTCAAATTCTTCCTCGGGGACGTAGCGCGCGTCGTCGTGCTCTGCGTGGCCCTTCATGCGCATCGTCTTGCATTCGATGAGGGCGGGACCACCGCCGCCACGCGCATGTTCCGCTGCTTTGCGAGTGGCTTCGTACACTTGCAAGACATCATTGCCGTCCACGATGCTCGCAGGAATGCCGTACGCCTTGCCTCGTTCCGCAATATCCTGAATGGCCATCTGTTTTCTGATCGGAGTGGAGTAAGCCCAGCCATTGTTTTCGGCGATGATGAGCAAGGGAAGTTTCAGGACTGCGGCAAAATTCATGCCCTCGTGGCACGGGCCGGTGCTGGTGGCCCCATCCCCCACATAAGTCACTGCGACGCGCTTTTCTTTGCGGAGTTTGGCGGCAAGCGCAATGCCAGCCATCAAGGGCACGGTCTCGCCCAGCATGCTGATGGGCGCGATGACGCCTCGCGCCACGTCCCCAAAGTGCGTGTTGGCATCGCGCCCCCCCGTCGGGCCATCTTTCCTCGCCATGTATTGAAGGAAGAGGTCACGTGGCCGGTATCCCCGGATGAGCAAGGCGCCAACGTTTCGGATCACAGGGCCAATCAAGTCCTGCTTCTCGAGGGCGTAGGCAGTTCCTACGGAGATCGCCTCCTGGCCCAGGCCGGAGTACACTCCGCCCACCACTTTGCCCTGTCGGTAAAGGCTCGTGAGCTGCTCATCCACCCGCCGGTTCAGGCAAAGGTAATAGTAGATCTCGTGATGCTGCGAACGATTCAGTTGTTTCACGGCCATTGAAGTGTGCAGGCCGAAAGCCGCCGGTCCCAACTTGCCATGAACAGCGATTTCTAGTGTCCTGAGTCAGAAGTTCGCTTACAAAGTCTTTCTCATGTGGGCGGTCTTTTCGGAGCCCCGTTAGGGGCGGAAGGTTGTAGCCCAGGGCGCAAGCCCTGGGGGAAGGAGCCCTCACCCCGCCTTCGGCA
>JBAVYG010000849.1:0-2122 GCA_049698675.1 Terriglobia bacterium | reverse complement strand
CTAGTGTCCTGAGTGAGAAGTTCGCTTAGAAAGTCTCTCTCATGCAGGCGGTCTTTTCGCAGCCCCGGTAGGGGCGGAAGATCGTAGCCCAGGGCGCCAGCCCTAGGGGAAGGAGCCCTCACCCCGCCTTCGGCACCCCTCTCCCGCCCGAGCGGGAGAGGGGACGGGGGTGAGGGAGGGCTCGCCGACCCACGGCTTGCGCCGTGGGCTACATTCTTTCGCCCGCTCCGCGGGCTGATTTCATCAACGAACTTCTGACTCAGGACCTTGTGTGCCGGCGCCTCTGCAGCATTGCGTCCACGCGGAGACAATCCCCGTCCGTTGCGGCTCCTCAAATAGTCAAGGAGTCGAGGGTCAAGGAGTCGAAGGTCGAGAGGTCGGAAACTCCTTGACACTCGACTCCTTGGCTGCAGCCGGCACGGTTGATCCGTCGTTCGGCCCTACAAATGGGACTCCGGACCCTAGTACCGAATTCCAACATACCACAACGTGGTATTAACCATTTCGCGCAGGGAGTGCAGGGTGCGCAAGTAGGAATCGGCTTCGATGGGACTGTCGGGAGCCGGTGAGGCGTAGGCGGTAATACCTAGAGACCGAAACATCAGTTTGATTCGGTAAAGATGGAAGCCATCGCTTACCGCGATGCAAGTGTGCTTTTGGCGCTGCCTGAGCAGGAGGGTTACGGCTTTGACGCTCTCATAGGTGGTCAGGCTCCGCATGTCCACCAGGATCTTGGCCTCGGCCACACCCTGCTGGATCAGGTAGTCACGCCCCACGCCGGCCTCCGTATATTGCGGGTCGCCTCCACTGCCCCCGGTGGTGATGACCAACGGCGCGAGGCCTTGCTGCTCGAGGTTAAAGGCGTGATCCAGGCGGGCCTTAAGAACAGGGGAAGGCGCGCCGTTATACTCCGCCGCCCCAAAGATGACGAGCGCGTCTGCAGGCGTTGCTTCATCTCGTGCGGCTTGTTCGCGGATGGCAAGATAAAGCGACCTCTCCGCATAGGCGAGGGCGAGCAAGGCCAGCAGCAGTGCGGCGAAAACTACTTGGCGAAAACGCAGGTAAATCAGTCCAGGAACTCCTTCAGTTCAGACTCCGATACACCGCCGGGTCGAACGATACGCACTCGCTCGCCCGTCAAGTCTACCACCGTGGAGGCAAGCTGTCCTTCTGTGGGGCCTCCGTCCAGGATGAGGGGCAGAAGATCGCCGATCTGCCTGTCCACTTCCTGCGCCGTGGAGCAACCAGGCAATTCCGAAAGGTTGGCGCTGGTTCCCGTCAAAGGCCGCGCCGAAGCCTCAATCAGCGCCGTGGCCAGCAGCGCGCGCGGCCACCGCAGCCCCACCTTGCCGGTGTTGGCAGTGACTTTCAGCGGGATTTGACGAGAGGCGGGCACCACGAGCGTCAGGGGGCCAGGCCAGAACCTCTTCGCCAGTGTGAAGAAAAGCTGCGGCGGGTCATGGGTAAGATCCGCAGCTTGATCGATGGAGGCCACCAAAAGGGGGAGCGGTCGGTCAGCCGTGCGCCGTTTGATCCGGAACACCTCACTCACCGCAGCCAAGTTGAAAGGATCAGCGCCCAGACCGTAAAAGGTGTCCGTGGGAAAGGCAATGACCTTGCCGGAAATGATCATGCGCACCGCATATTCCAGCAGGAATCCCAGTCTTGCTTGCTCTACTTTGATTAATTCAGCCATGTGCTTCGCCGTGCGAGCGCGTTCGGGCAGGATGCGTGGGAATGTGCCGTCCTGCAACAAATTGTGGGGGCAGGGTCCTCGCCCGCGTGGAGTTGGCTCAACTTGGCATTTGTGCTTTTCAGAAGCTGGGCCAAGTTGTGCCCCCGTCTAGCCGGGGCCTCTTCGTCTTCTACTGCAACCTGCTAAAGGCTCGCGGCTGACCCTAACATAAGCTCTTCAAAGGGTCAAGAGACTGCTCGCACCTAATCGTTATTCTCTTCCCTGCCCTATTCGAGACCACAACGAATCACCCAGTCCCCGTCAGGAAGTGAAAGCAGAGTCCAGCCCGGATTTCTCGCCACGTCCGGATGCTCTTCGGGGGCTGCCGGAAGGGCGGGGCTTCAGCCCCGCCCTTCCAGACTCGTGGTGAGAGGTGCGGTCTAGCCG
>JBAVYG010000848.1:0-5790 GCA_049698675.1 Terriglobia bacterium | reverse complement strand
GTACAATCGCCAACCGCGCGAAATCGGACTCCTCCAGCTTGCGTCTCGATCTCAGCAAATTCACGGTCACGAAGATGTAGCGGTCATAAAGAAACGGGCGCCGCAGCTTTGACATGCGATCAATCTACCCACGATGCCGTCTGAAGGCAATAGTCAACCCAGCCAACGAGCGCTGGGGGCAAGAAAAGCCGCTTGCTTTAAATTCTCGCGTTCTCGTCAGCGGGTCCCGCGCCTGCGGGACACGCCGCGAGTGCAGTTCGTCCCCAATTGACAACAAAAGCCGCGGACCTAGAAAACAGGTCCGCGCTACCTCAATGATTCGTAGGCTCTGGGAATGGATCGGCTCGCCTGATTTCAGTCTTGTCTGTGCGCCGCAGAGCTGCGCTCTGCGCCAGCCTGCGCCTCAAAGGAGAAGAATCTCTTGAAACCGAGGAAAGAATCTACCCGCCTTCTCATTTCTTTTTCCCGCCCTCCCTCGCGGCCTTTCGGAACGGTATCGTCCCGCCCAAGAGATCCTTAAAATCTACCGCCGCCTTCTTCATGGCCGGGTTCTCCGTCGTCCCAACGCTGAACGGAGATGTTTGACCGGGCAGAATTGGGTTGTACTCAATTAGTGCCTCCGAGCTTGTGACGAAACCACCCTTCGCGTCGTAGAAAGAGGCGACAGCGGTCACGTTCTTCAGGGGCACGGCGGAGATGTTCGTTACCTGTCCCTCCAGGATTGCGTAGCCGTATTCCGTATGCCATCCGAAATTCTTTAATTCAAGTTGTGGAGCAGCCGGTGCTCCGCCCACCTCAGGAGACCGCGCGCGGTCGGTGGCACTGTGATCCACCAACAGGGCCGCAAGCACGAAAAGACCAAGAACACCCAGCAGTACAACAAGACACCCCCAGGCGAGTGGACTGGTTTTCTTCTTCGAAGGCGCCACCTGCCCTGGCGCTGGAGTCTGAACCCGGGTCGGACGACCGCAGTTGGGGCATGAGGGGGCTGCATCCGACACGTCTCTGCCGCAATCAGGGCATTTGATCAAGCCCATTTCATCCCTCCCTGTGCGTGACGTCCTACGCTGCAACGAGGACTATCCAGCCGGCTACGGTGTAGAATTCATCGCTGCCGCTGTCATCCGAAAAGACCTGATAGATCACCGCTCGGCCTCGTCCTTAACCCAGAGCTGGTATTCACGGCTAGAAACTGCGCTCGCCGTGGCTGCCCGCTAGGCGCTTCCCTCCGCACGGAAGAGTGCCTCCGAGAACTTTTCAGGTTGTTTCGGAGCTGCCTTAGAAAGCTGCGCTTCTCGCTTCGCGATTGTTTCCCGGTACTCTCTGGCCTCGGCCTGCTTTATGAATTGCGCACTGAATCCTTTGTTTCTCACAAAGGACTCAACCTCATCGATCCCGACATCTCTGTAGAACTCTCTTCTCGGGTTTACTAAATTGAGGCGGCGTGCCTCAAAGAGTTGGTGCAGGGCGGCTTCGAGGTCAGGTGCATTTTCAGAATACAAGATGGCGTGGGTGTCGAAGGGAAACGGAACAGATGCACCGCCGAGTTCCAGAACCCGCTCGTGAGGGTCAACCCGCCTCGTCATGCCGATTTTGTAGATGTTTTCGCCGAATGATCCAATATTCGAGATGATGTAAACAAAACCGGACTTCGTAAGCTCTGCTCGCGAAATCGCGCGTTCCTTTCTCTGTCGGGCTTCGTCCAGCTTCGATTCAAACGAATTAATCTGTTGCGTGAGCTTTTCGAGCTGTGCGCCGGTCGCTCTCGCCGCTTCCTCGCGCGCCTTCTCCAAAGCCTTCTGAAACCTAACTTCCTCGGCCTCTGCCTCCTCGCGCGCCTTTTCGATTTCCTGGCGCGCTTTCTCTTCTTCCCGTTGCTCCTCCCTGACCCTGCGCTGTTCCTCCCGCTCCTGATGCCGCTTCTCTTCGTACTCGTGGGTCAGTCTGATTTCGTCAAGTTTCAGCTTCAGGTACTCCCGAGTCACGGAAACCTTTTCGACATCGCCCAGCTTGTTTATCGCCTCGAAGGACTTGCGGATACGTTCCTCCATCTTTGTGACGTTGTTCCAGGACACGTTGGCGATGGCTGCGTCACACTCCCCATTGAAAGCACGGAGAAGCAGCTTCTCGTGTAGCTTTACCATCCTCTCCCCTTCTCTCGCGCTGTCGCGAACGGTCCAGCGGATCGGGCAGACTGCGGCCCGGCCATCGTGAATGAGCTTCCGCTCCTCGTCCCGCAGGTTTTCAAGCGCAGCTTTATACTCGTCCGAAGTCTCGAAGGTGAAGTGAGGCTGATAAAGGCCGAAGGATATGTCTTCAAGATTCTCTTCGAGCAATGAAAGTTCGCTCTTGAGCTCTTTGTACTTAGCCAGCGCCTGTTCGTATTCCTGCGTGAGCCTGACGCGCTGCTTCTCGTTCTCGGACTGAAACTCTCGCCGTTCCTGCCTCGTCTCCTCCAACCCCTTCTTGGCCACAGCAACCTCGGCCTCCACATCGGTAACGCGCGAATATCGATTCCGAACGTTGCGGGCCTCCTGAAAGTACCGGAAGGCAAAGAATGCGGCCACGATTGTGGCCGCACTCAGCAAGGTGATCACGAGGTAAGGCATGTGGTTATCCTCCTATCGCAAGCCAAGTCGCGGGTGGCGCCTACATCGCGCTCTTTCCGGTGCGTCCGGGCGAATCCGTTTCCGGAACACGGCGCCAGCGGCCAACCGGAAAGTCGCGACGGGCGGCGCGCGCTTTACCGCCGCGTTATCACTCCCGTATACATCTATTCGCAGGGCAAGGCAAGGGGGAAAGAACAGCAATTATGAATGCTGAATTATGCATGGTGGATTGAACCATCGAGCCATCGGGTCATCGGGTGATCGGGCCATTGAAAAGCACGAGCCAGAAGGGCAGGGGCTAGGTGTTGGGGGCGGAGGGGAATAGTGAATGGTGAATGGTGAATTAAAGCATTGAGCCATCGGGTCATTGGGTGATCGGGCCATTGAATAGCAGGAGGCAGAAGGCAGAAATCAGAAGGCAGAAGGAAGAAGCAAGAAGCAAGAAGCAAGAAGGAAGAAGACAGAAGGCAGTATGCAGTCGGGAGAAGGCAGTCGGAGTGCTTCCCCGCCTACCACCTACGACCTACCACATACCAATCACAACTGACGACTGAGGACCGACCACTTCAGTTTCAGCCGACATCTTCCATCTGAACCAGGGGAATCAAACTTTGGATGAGCGCAAGATCGGCCACCTTGCTTCCTTCCATCGTCACTGCGGCGGCGCTGGCGGCCATGGCGAGGCGGAATGACTCGCGAAATGAAAGGCGTTTCACTTCTCCATAAGCTAAGGCTGCCACCATGGCATCGCCGGCTCCGACGCTGCTTCGCGGGGCCACGGCTGGGGGGCGGGCCGACAGCAACTCCTGCCTGGTAGCCGCGATCGCCCCATCCGCTCCCAGGGAAATCACCGCTTCTTCGGCGCCCATTGCAAGCAATTTGCGGGCTGCCTCGGCCAGCTCGCTGCGCGTCCCCAATGGCATTTGAAGCAATTCTTCAACTTCGGCGCGATTGGGCTTTAGCAGAAAGGGTTTAGCTTCGAGTCCGTGCCTCAGAGCAGGTCCTGCTGTGTCTAGCATGCACTTTGCCCCCAAAGCGCTTGCAATGGTGATGAGTTCTGCAAATGTCTCGGGCGGAGCTTCGGGCGGCAGGCTTCCGGAAAAGACCATCACGCCACAACGGGGGCCATATTCCCTTATCCTCTGTTTCATCGCTTCCAGGTGTTCAGGAAGCACTTGAAAGCCGGGTTCGTTGAGTTCGGTTTCTGTCCTGTACACGGGATCGTGGATTTTCAGGTTTACGCGCGTCTCACCAGGGACGCTGACGAAGTCCGCCGGAATGCCGCTGGCGGCGAGCGCCTCGAGGATGAAGTGGCCGTTGCTTCCGGCCACAAACCCTAGCGCGCAAACTTTTGTTTCAAATTGCTTCACTGCTTTGGCGACGTTGATTCCTTTGCCGCCGGCATCGGTTTGCGTCACTTCTCCTCGGTTGGTCTTGCCAACCTCAAAGCGCGGAACCGTGAGGCTTTTGTCAATGGCCGGGTTCAACGTGACTGTTACGATCATGTCGCCATCTCCTGTGGCACGGGATGGAGAACAGGAGAATAACATGCAACCTAGGGCTATTCCAGATTTCCTCTTCGCGCTCTGGAGAATCACTCTGCCCCTGCGCGAGTTGACCCAGTTCGTAGGGACGGTTCCCTCCCATCAGAGGCGGCCATTCACAAACGGTGGGCCGAGGGGGATAAAACAGCGCGCTCTCGGCTAGCTGTGCGATTCAAGCCATGACAAATAGTCCATAAGGCATGGAGTCATTTGACGCCTGATTTCATGCCTAACATGTCCGACAACCTGGATGGATATTGTTGCATATTTCAACATACGCTCCTTTTTTTGATGATTGCGTTTGGTCTACGGCTTGCAAGACTATGCTAGTGGTGCGGTTGAGGCAAAACCACCTATGGCCGAGAAAGCATCCCTGAGTTTCCTGCCAAGGTTTCTTCCCTCGCGCGGGATAAGCCTTGAAGCATCGCAGGGTTTTTCGGCTACAGACCTGGTCAGGACAATTTCCCAGAGGGGGGCACCTATCTCTCCGTCGTGAAGACAGGGCATGTCACCACCAGGTTGTATATTCTGTTTGTAGACGTTTTCTCAGTGGAACAGGAGGCTCGATTCTTATGGCACAAGGCCTTCCCCGAATTTCGGCGAACGTGGTTGTACCCAAGCCTTCCTTACAGAAGGTTTTCGACAACTTACGTGTTTCCGGCTTCAGCCTCATCGGTCCGACAGTGCGTGAGGGCGCGGTGGTGCTCGATGAGATTGCGGGGGTTGAAGATCTTCCGCTGGGCTGGACGGCAGAACAAGGGCCTGGCCGTTACCGCCTGAAGCAGACCCACCATCAGGAATACTTCAGTTACGGCGTGGCGCCTCAAAGCTGGAAGAGGTTTCTCCATCTGCCGCAGGTCAAGCTGTTCTCGGTGGAGAAGACGGACGGGAAATGGGTGATGAAGGCGGCCGAGGAAACGATACCGCTGCGCGCATTCATCGGTGTGCGTGCCTGTGAGGTGGCCGCGATTGGCATTCAGGATCGCGTTTTTCTCAGTGGTGAATTCAGGGACCCCCATTACGCGCGCCGGCGGGAGCGTATTTTCATCCTGGCGGCTAACTGCGGACGGGCCTTCTCCACCTGTTTCTGTAGCTCGATGAAGACCGGTCCCAAAGCCACGGAAGGTTTTGACTTGGCCGTGACCGAACTGCCTGATGCCTTGGTGGTGGAAGTGGGTTCCGAAATGGGTTCGGAGATGCTTCGTGACACTCCCTGGGAGCCCGCCACGGCTTTCGATTTGGGCCGCGCGGCGCAGACCGTGCAGAATGCCGAACGCGGGATCGAGTGCGAGCTCAGGACGGATGACCTGCCCAAGTTACTCTATGACAACCTCGAGCATTCCCGCTGGGATGACGTGGCAGCGCGTTGCCTGAGCTGTGGCAACTGCACACAAGTTTGCCCCACCTGCTTCTGCGTCACCGTGGAAGACACCTGCAACTTGAAAGCGACGGTCGCGGACCGGACGCGCGTCTGGGATTCGTGTTTCGTGCGGGAGTTTTCGCACGTCTATGGCGGCAATATCCGGCCCACCATTCGGTCACGATACCGTCAATGGCTGACACACAAACTGGCTTCCTGGATTGACCAATTCGGGACTTCCGGGTGCGTGGGTTGCGGACGATGCATCACCTGGTGT
>JBAVYG010000847.1:0-1557 GCA_049698675.1 Terriglobia bacterium | reverse complement strand
GGAAGAAAGCTCTACGCCATTCTTGCAAAAATCCGCCTTCACATCAATATGACTCAATAAAAGCGGGTGGCAAAGGGGGATCAGTTCTGCGGTCCGCTTTGCGGCGGTGATGCCGGCAATACGCGCGATTTCAAGCGGGTTCCCTTTGGGATTTCGTTTCGCAGCGCGCAGAGCACGGGGACTCATTTTCACCAGCGCGCTTGCCGAAGCTTGGCGTACCGTGGCGGGTTTCGCAGAGACATCTACCATGCGGATACGACCTGCTGAATCGTAATGCGTAAGTTTCTTCGTCACTCGTCACTGCTCTTTCGGCATGACGTCAACCCAATCGCCCGCCGCCAACTCAGTCTGGTCGGGATGAATCACCAGAAGATAATTAGCCGCAGCAGTGCCGACCAAGTCCCCCGAGCCCTGCCAGTTGACGATTTCCACAACCGGATCGCGGTTCTGAACGCAAACTCGCGCCGGCATAAACATGGTCAGGCCGGTCCTTTGGCGGCAGGGCTTGGCCAAGCGGGCTCGAAGGAAGACCGGAGGCTCGAACCCCGTTCCGCCCAACATGGCGATAGCCGGACGAACAAATAACTCGAAGGTGACGAACGTGGAGACTGGATTACCCGGAAGGCCAAAGAAGAACCGGCCGCGAACCCGGCCAAAGACCAACGGCTTTCCAGGACGGATCGCTGCTCCCTGGAAGAAGAACTCCGCTCCCAACTCGGCCAGGACTTCTTCCACCAGATCAAACTTACCCATCGACACGCCGCCGCTTAAAAGGAGCAAGTCTGAATCCAGCCCCCGTTCGATCATCTCTCGGAGGGCGTCCTCACGGTCGGGAACTATGCCAAGCCCTACGGGCACGCCGCCTGCTGCAGTGACCTGGGCAGAAAGGGTTACGGCATTGCTGTTCCGAATTTGAAACCATTGCGGACGCTGCTCGACAGCCACCAGCTCGTCGCCCGTAGGCAGAATGGCCACCTTCGGCTGCCGGTAAACCGCAACTCTTACCTTCCCCACGGCAGCCAGCAAACCCATTTCAGCCGCCCGCAGCCGCTTTCCGCGCGCCAGAACGCACGCGCCCAGCGCGGCTTCACTGCCCTGAAGCACCACGTTCTCCCATCGCTGCACGCTGCGCTGGATTTCGATTTGCTCGCCCGACGACCGCGTGTGCTCGACCATCACGACAGCGTCCGCGCCAACAGGTAAAGGAGCGCCCGTCATAATCGAGACGCACTGGCCGGAGTCCACTTTCCCTTCAAAATGTTGCCCGGCAGGAACTTCTCCCACGCACCGGAGGACAGCAGGTAGTGCGCTCAGGTCAGCAGCACGCAAGGCATACCCATCGCGAATGGCCCGGTGAAAAGGGGGCAGATCGCGGTCCGCCACGACATCTTCTGCCAAAACTCGTCCTCGGACCTCCTCCAACGACACTGTTTCTACTGGAGGCATGGGATCTGCCTGGCCGATTCTTTCCTGGACAATTGATATGGCCTGTGCGTAAGTAACTACCATGGAAGCGCGGATTACTCGTGACCCCCTCACCCGGCCCGCGCCGGCTGG
>JBAVYG010000846.1:0-10224 GCA_049698675.1 Terriglobia bacterium | reverse complement strand
GCCGATCGCTACGACGCTCCTGGTCATCGCCATCACTTTGGCCGGAGCCGTCGCCTTCCGGCTTCTTCCCGTATCGCCGCTGCCCCGGGTGGACTTTCCCACCATCTCCGTGAACGCGGGCTTGCCGGGCGCCAGTCCCGAGATCATGGCCTCCTCGGTAGCGACTCCGCTGGAGCGCCAATTCGCGCGTATCGCCTCGGTCACCGAAATGACGTCTTCGAGTAGCCTGGGGAGCACCAGCGTTACGTTGCAATTCGATTTGAACCGAGACATTAACGCTGCGGCGCGTGACGTGCAGGCCGCCATCAACGCCGCCCGCGGCTACTTGCCCACCAATCTTCCCAATAACCCCACCTACCGAAAAGTGAATCCGGCCGATTCGCCGATCTTCTTCCTTGCACTTACTTCGGACGTGCTGAGCAAAAGCCAGATGTATGACGCCGCTTCCTCGATTCTGGCACAGAAGCTTTCGCAGGTGAGCGGTGTAGGCCAGGTGATGGTGGGAGGAGGCGCGCTGCCGGGGGTTCGGATCGAGCTGAATCCGACCGCGCTGAACAAATATGGCATCGGCCTGGAGCAGGTCCGGGGCGTGTTGAGCAGCGCCAATGCCAACACTCCCAAGGGGCATTTTTCGGACGGTCACCGCATGTATGAAGTGGGCGCCAACGATCAACTCCTCAAGGCCATTAACTACATACCGTTGATCGTTGCTTACCGCAACGGGTCGGCCGTGCGCATCTCCGATATCGGCCAAGCGCGGGATGCGCCTGAAGACATTCTTCAGACGGGCTATTTGAACGGCAAGCAATCCGTTATGATCATCATCTTCCGCCAACCTAACGCCAACATTATCGATACTGTGGATGGGATTCGCGCCGCGCTTCCCCAGCTTAAAGCTGCCATTCCCCAAGCAATCGATATGCGAGTGGCCATGGATCAAACCCTGACCATCCGCGCCTCCGTGAACAATGTCGAGCAAACGTTGATCATCTCGGTGATTCTGGTGATTCTGGTCGTCTTCCTCTTTCTGAGGAACCCGCGCACCACCTTCATTCCCAGCGTCGCCGTCCCCGTGTCGCTGATCGGAACTTTTGGTGTGATGTACCTGCTGGGCTACAGCCTCGACAATCTGTCGTTGATGGCGCTCTGCATCTCTACCGGCTTTGTCGTGGACGACGCGATCGTGGTGATTGAGAACATCTCGCGCTATCTCGAAAAGGGCCTGCATCCGTTCCAGGCCGCCCTGAAGGGGGCTAAGGAGATCGGCTCTACGGTGCTGACCATCAGTATTTCGCTGGTTGCGGTGTTCATTCCCTTGCTGCTGATGGGAGGCGTTGTGGGCCGCCTGTTCCGCGAGTTCGCAGTGACGCTCTCCGTGGCGATCATGGTCTCGATGGTGGTTTCACTCACCGCGACTCCCATGATGTGCGCTCACCTCTTGAAAGAACAAGAGTCCCATGGCCGGCTGTACCGGACCAGCGAGCGAGCCTTCAACAGGGTCGTGAAGGCGTATGGGAGAACCTTGTCCACGGTGCTTCGCTATCCGGGGATTACGCTGGCCGTACTGCTGGCCACGATTGCGCTCAACGTCTACCTGTACATTTATGTCCCCAAGGGATTCTTCCCGCAGCAGGACAACGGACGGTTGATGGGCGCGATTCAAGCTGACCAGGACACCTCGTTTAAAGCCATGGACAAGACTCTGTTGCAGATGGTCAACATGATCGTCGCTGACCCGGCCATTGATACCGTCGGAGGATTTACGGCCGGCGGAAACTCGGCGCGGATGTTCATCTCTCTGAAGCCCCCCGGAGAAAGAGCCGCCCGTAATGCGCCCGCCGCACAAAGAAACATCACGGCTGACCAGATCATCGCCCGGCTGCGGCCAAAGCTCGGCGTGGTGCCGGGCGCCACGCTCTATATGCAGGCGGCGCAAGACGTGCGCGTCGGTGGACGGATGGCCAGCGCTCAATATCAGTACACGATGCGCGGCGACAACCTGCAAGACCTCGTTAACTATGCTCCCCGCATGCTCCAACAGTTGAGAACCATCCGCATCATCGCAGACGTAAACAGCGACCAGCAGAATAACGGGTTGCAAGCCTGGGTCCAGTACGATCGCGCGACGGCGGCGCGTTTCGGCATCTCGCCGCAACTGATGGACAACACCCTCTACGACGCCTTCGGCCAACGTCAGGTTTCGACAATGTACCTTCCGCTGAATCAGTACCACGTGGTGATGGAGGCGGCGCCCCAATACTGGCAGGACCCGCAGTTCTTACGCCAGATTTACGTGACGTCGCCAGCCGGATATCAGGTTCCCTTGAGCGCCATCGCCCGTGATGCTTCCATCACGGCGCCGCTGTCGGTGAACCACCAGGGCCTCTTTCCGTCCGTCACGATTTCCTTCAACCTCCGGCCAGGGGTTGCACTCGGAGATGCCGTGGATGGCATTAATGCTTCTGCCGCCAAGATTGGTCTGCCAGCAACGATCCATACCGGTTTTGCCGGGACCGCGCAAGCCTATCAGGATTCGCTCGGCAGCGAACCCCTCCTGATCGCGGCAGCGCTGGTGGCGGTTTACCTCGTGCTCGGTATCCTTTACGAAAGCTACGTGCATCCCGTCACCATCCTTTCCACGCTTCCCTCGGCCGGTGTCGGCGCGCTTCTGGCGCTGCTGCTCACCCACACCGAGCTAAGCGTCATCGCGATCATCGGAATCATCCTGTTGATCGGTCTGGTGAAGAAGAACGGCATCTTGATGATCGACTTCGCGCTTTCTGCCGAGCGGATCGAAGGCAAGAATTCACGCGACGCCATCTACGAAGCATGCTTGTTGCGGTTCCGACCGATCCTGATGACGACCATGGCCGCGATGCTGGGTGCTGTGCCGCTCGCAATCGGTACCGGCACCGGATCGGAGTTGCGCCGTCCGCTGGGAATCGCCATCATTGGCGGGCTGATCGTGAGCCAGTTGCTCACCTTGTACACCACGCCGGTGGTGTATCTCTATTTCGACCGCATCCAATATTGGTGGTGGGAGCGGGTACGTATGGGGCATCGCGAACCAGGTGAGCCCCGCAGCTCAGAGATATGAAATCAGGTAGTCGGCAATAAGCAGTTGGCAGTAGGCAGTAAGTGGCCTACACGAACTCAGCCCGCATGACGGCGTTATAAGCATTTAAGGTTATTTAGAGCAAACATCCAGCGAGAGAGGCGCGACCGAATCGGAAATCGAAACATGTCGGAATACAGCTGATGAGATAGCTAAAAAGGTAGCTTGACATGTAGCTAGCGGGGCGTATCATGTATACGGAGGTATAAAATGGCATACGTCGATCCAATAACCGTGGTTTCACCTAGGAACCGCATCAGGTCGGTGGATGTCCTTTACAACGCAGGGAGATGGTCTGTCGCCCTTCTAGACTCCACTGACGGGGAATGGCTGGGAATTCGGTGGAATGGGGATGAAGATTATAGCGGGAATCCTCAATCGCATGGTCGCCAAACCTGGTTCTTTGTCCCGCATGAGCTCTCTGCCGGACTGCGAGAGCAGGTCGAGCAACTCGCAAATTCGCAAGAGGGCGGGTTGCTAGAAGGCTATCGTGAAATGGCTAATGACCAGGAACACGAAGCCGAAGCGCTAGAATGGTGCGAAGGACTGATCGGGGATGCAATCCCTCAAGAGGGGTGACGTCTGGTGGGTCTCTTTTGGGCCATCGGTTGGTGGAGAAGTCCGCAAGACCAGGCCGGCCGTCATCGTCAGCAACAACGCTGCTAATGCGGTGCTGAATCGCGTCGTGGTCGTGCCTCTCACCAGCCGCACGGGCAAGGTCTACCCGAGCGAGGTGCTGGTTCACGTAGAAGGGAGAGAATCCAAGGCCATGGCTAACCAGATTACGACGGCAGCCAGAGAGCGACTTCAGAACCGGATGGGCGTGCTTTCGCCTGCCGATCTTCGAGCGGTGGAAGACGCAATCCTCTTACACCTGAGCATCCGCCGCTAGACTCGGGTGGCGCGCCTACGATCGACCTCCGGGCGTTGATAGATTATGCAGGCCAACGGCCATGGGTCTGGACCTGCGCCGAGCACGACCGGTCTTTCAAGTATCCTCACAAATACGAGCCATGAACCATAGAACGGCAATCGTTCCCGGAGTCCAAAAGGCAGCCCGCTGCATGCTGCCTACTGTCGTCTACCTACTGACCACTGCCTTCTGCCTACTGCTCTTCTCGAGCGCCTGCATGATCGGACCGAAGTATCAAAGGCCCACCGCTCCCGTCCCTCCGGCGTATAAGGAAGCGCCGTCCGACAACTCCCAGGAGATGAAGGGGTGGAAACAGGCCCAGCCCAGGGATGCCCTGGCACGCGGCAAATGGTGGGAAATTTATAACGACCCGGAGCTCAATGCCCTGGAAGAACAGGTGAGTATCTCCAACCAGAATCTCCTGGCGGCGGAGGCGCAATTCCGCGAGGCTAAGTTCGCCGTGCGCATCGCGCGCTCGAACCTGTACCCGACCGTTTCCGCCGCTCCTTCCATTGTGAACTCGCGATCGGCGCTCACCGGTCTGCCTAACTCCACCACCTACGACCTGCCGGTGGACGTGTCGTACCAAGCCGATATTTGGGGAAGTATCCGGCGCAGTATTCAGGCTAGCGCCGAGGCCGCACAAGTCAGCGCCGCCCAGTTGGAGAACGCACGATTGTCTTACCAGGCGGAACTTGCGCAAGATTACTTTGAGTTGCGCGGCACGGATGGCGAGAAAGAATTGCTCGATACCACCGTCAAGTCCTATCAGGATTACCTCAAGCTCACGCAAGACAGGTTTAATAGTGGTGTGGCGTCGGGCTCGGACGTGGCTCAGGCGCAGACCCAGTTGAACACCGCGCGGGCCCAGTTGATCGATTACGATGTGGCGCGCGCGCAGTACGAGCACGCCATTGCCGTCCTGGCGGGCAGGCCCCCCGCGGAGCTTTCCATCTCTTACCGTTCCATCAAGATCACGCCGCCACCCGTGCCGGTGGGACTTCCTTCCAACCTGCTGGAGCGCCGGCCCGATATCGCCGCCGCCGAACGGCAGATGGCCCAGGCCAACGAGCAGATCGGCATTGCCAAAGCTGCTTATTATCCAACCCTGACCATCAGCGGCACGGCAGGCCTTGAAAGCTCCCAATTCTTAAAGTGGATCTCCTGGCCAAGCCGTCTCTGGTCCGTAGGGCCGCAGTTGGCGGAGACCCTCTACGATGCCGGCAGGCGCCGCGCGACGGTCGAGCAGACACTGGCTGCCTATGACGCCACGGTGGCGAGTTATCGTCAAACCGTTCTCACAGCCTTCCAGCAAGTCGAGGATAACCTGGCCGCGCTGCGCGTGCTTGAGAAAGAAGCGCAAGCCGAGGACGATGCCGTAAAAGCCGCCCAAAATTCGCTGGATATTTCCACTTACCAGTACAAGGCCGGCACCGTCAACTACCTCACCGTCATCACCGAGCAAGCTGTTCTTCTGCAAGACCAGGAGCAGGCCCTGAGTATTCTGACGCGCCGCATGAGCGCCAGCGTCCTTCTGATCGAAGCGCTGGGCGGCGGGTGGCATGCTTCGACGCTGCCTACCGTGCAAGACGTGGCACATGGGAAGTAGGTGAGCGCAACTAGGGTTCCTCTGACCTCTCAGCAATACGCCAGGCACATCCCCGGAAGCGCACGGTCACAAGAAGACTACCGACTGAATACCTGAAATCTCAAAGCGCTTTCGGCAGCGGAGGTTCTTACATTGGACGAAATCGTCTCGCCGCAGCATATAGTTCCTTGATTTGGCAAAGCGCGCCCGATCTCGTTCGTCCGCGTGACCTGGAAGCTTCTTCCTCTTTGTGCGCACCAACCACCGAATCTCGTAGGTATCTGTCTGGTGACAAAACAGGCAGGAGAGAGTGGCAGGTTTCAGAGTCTCATTTTCATCAAAAAATTCGCGCTCATCCATACCTTGCCTATCTTAGCCGGATTTGTCCTGCAACTCCACACACATTTGAGGACAGGGACGCCTTGCCCAGCGGAAAGCATTAGCACACTTTTCCCTAACAGGCGTATAATGCCTTGGGGGCAGGACTCACGCAGTCTTTTAGGTATTTCTATGAGCGGAGGACCAATCGTATGGCCCACACTTTTGGCGAGCAAGATCTCGCAGATTACCTCTTTGACCGCCTTATTGTGAATTGTCCGACCTGCCTGGACACCAAGTGCCTGCGTGTGGCGTGTCTGAAGGTTGCGGAGGAGCTACTCGAGGACGCTGAAATCGTTTACAAGCTGGCGCCTGTTTCCGACGGTGGGGCATAAAGCAGGGAACAGGGAATAGGGAACAGGGAATAGGAAGGACACAAGAGTTGCACTCTTCCCTGTTTCCCCTGTTCGCTGCCCGGTGCCTGTTTGGTGTTCCCTATCCACTGATCCCTATTCCCTGTTCCCTATTCCCTGTTCCCTCTTTTGTGGCAGGAATTTTGGACCCAGCCACGCAAACGCCAAAGCGTCGATCAGCCCATGTGCCAGCATGGAAGGATAAAGGCTTCCGAAATGGATGACGGGATATGCCAGCAGCGCTCCCAGCAGAGACGCTCTTACCATTCCGTTCCAACCTTGATAAACGTGCGCCAGCCCGAAGGCCAGCGATGAAGCAGCCCACGCCCATGCGCCCGAGCGCAGCCATTGAGTAAGTTGAGCGAGGAGGAAGCCGCGATACAAGAATTCCTCGCAAAGAGCGGCCGTGGGCGCCAGGAGCAGCACCGACCAGAACTTTTCCTGGCGGGTCTTGGGAATCAACAGGTGGACCAATTCGGCTTCCGGCGGCCACCACCCACGGAGCTCAAGGAAAAGGCCCAGGCGAACGCCGGCCACAGACAATGCAACCAGAGCACCTGCCCAGGTGAGCGCGGCGACGGGCGCGAGCGTTCGGAAGCCTACGGAAGAAGCACTCAGCGAGCTGAGAAAGAAAATGACCAGCCCCAAACCCGCCAGCACCCACTGTGAAATCGCCGCAGAGATATAAAGTGCGAGCCGCGGCATCTGACGGACTTGGCTATCGCGCGCGGTTGATAAGGATAGAACCGGAACGCCGACAACCAAGAAGAGCATGAATAGAAGCGACAGTGCCCTGGACAACATTTCCGGTCCAACTGGAGTGAGGATGCAGGAGCAGACTATTCCTTTTGTTCGAGGCTGGCGCGGATGGTACGAATCCCCGTACCTGGCTCCAGGATCAGCGGTATCGAGTATGTCTTATAGCCGGAAAGCTGAATTTCCAACTCGTGTTTACCAACCGGCACCTTCAAGATCGAGGGGGTATTGCCATAGAAGTCCCCGTCGATCATGATGTCGGCGGCGGAGGGATCGGAGAAACACTCCACCCTGACCCTCTCCACGTTGGCGAGCGGCGCCGCCGATTGGCTCGGCGAGATCGCGGGGGATGTCGCAGACGGCGCTGGGGTGGTTACGGCCGGTGTAGTTGTCGAAGGCGTTGGCGCTACCTCTTGCGCAGGCGTGGGAGGCGTCGTCGCAGCAGGCGTGGGCGTAGGGGCGAGTGCGGGGATGCTGGGCTGTGCAGCCACTGCTACTTCTCGATCCTCATTGACATACGCTGTGTATTCGGTTCCTTTCGGCGCTCCAACCCCACCTTTAAAACTCGCATCAACCTTGATCTGATCCTGCCCAGGGTTCTTAGCTTTCCCGTCCGCTGTGCGCAGCTTGACATCGGTAAGGTCCGGCAACCTGACACCTTCGATGTCAAACCTGATGAATTTCCCCTTCTTAACACTCTGAACGGCGCCCCACGAAACAGCTCCTTCCGGGATCACGGTCATTCCCTGGATGATCACGGGACGGGCCACCTCGAAATCCACCCGGGTGCCCTCCTCGACCTGGTCACTCGTGAGGTCAGCCTTCAAACGCACACGCACGGGAGTCCCATCAGGCAGGCGCACCCGCTGGCCGAAAGCCAGGCAACTCGGGATCAGCATGCAGACAAGAACCATTCCAATCGAATGCTTCGCCTTCACGGTACCCTCCAGCTCCGAATATTCTTTCCGTATCTCTCCAGCAGCCCGGTCCCACCGCAATCCTGCCCGTTCACTGCTTTTCCAAAGTGGCGCGAATCGAAGGGGACGAACCCGGCCCGACTACCATATTGCGCGTCCAGGAGCGATACCCACCTATTCGCAACTGGATGACGTGGTGCCCCGCATCAACGTGCAGTGTAGAGGGGGTGTTCCCAACCAAGGCGCCGTCAATCAGAATATCCGCTCCCGGTGGATCACTGTTAAAGTTCACCAAAGCCGGCTCTTCCGGCACCGCCATCGAAGGGGTAGGAGCCGCGGGCGTTAGCCCGCCCGTGGTGGCGGGCGGAGTTACCCCCTGAGGGTTCGCCGGCGTCGGTGCTGGGGTGGCCACGGGTGCGATCGGCGGCGCAACGGGCGGGGTATCAGGAACGTTCACAGTAGCTGAAACATCGACGTAAGCTGCGTATTCCTTCCCTCTTTCAGCCCCAATCACGCGCTGGGCGTAGCCGGGAAGCGGGTCATTGGCCACAACCTCATTCTCTTTGGATCCGCCTTTCTTGTTTCTATCGGGGCGTGCACGGAGCGGAACATCTTGACTATCAACGGATCGGACAGACACAAACTGGAAAGTCACCGAGGCGTCCTTCGCGTTTCTCTTTCCTGCGCCCTTCACATCAACCACCTTCCCTCGCGCCGGCGCCCCCTTCTGGATTACCATATGGGTTGCCACCACCACGTCTTCGGCAACATCAAAATCTATCGGGTCGCCTTTGACCACGTTTTCCGTCGTCAGCACATTGTGGAGCTTGAGCCGTACCATCTGCCCTTGGACGACACGCACCTGCGCCGCAGGCGCGGGAGTTGAAAGATAAACAAGCATGAAGACCGTACCCAGCCAAGCCCACTTACCATTCCGCTGGAAATACTCAGTTGAGATGTTTGGGATTGCGCGATCGCGTCTCATGACAACCTCCAGGTCCCCATCAGCCAACTCGATGATCCAGCGGCGAACGCGCCGCGCCTGACGGGTTTGTTTCGCAAGACGGCTGCGTGCATTGTCTCACCACCCTGGCGCACGGTCAAGCCCCTGCCGACGCGATGTTGTTAGCACATCAAATGTCCCGGTCAATCAGGTCGCCGCGGCGGGTACACCTCTATGGTGTCTGCACCGCGTTCAAACCTGCATAAACACGGCTGCTGGCGGACGCGCGAAGCTTCGTAGGAAAGAGTTGATTTGGGGAACAGGGGTTCAGGTGTTTTTGACCGGGCAGCCGGTGGTAGAGGGGAAAACACTCCCTGCTGCCTTCCGTCTGCGGGGGCAATAGTGAACCGAGCCGGGGAGCGCTGGAGGGCGCGAAAAGACGCGGACCTACAAGACAGGTCCGCGCTACGCTTGCTCCTCACTGCTCTTGGGTCAACGCAAGAGATACGCGCCAAGCGCCGCCCGGCAGCGGTCGCGGTAAACTTCCACCGGTACGTTCCCAGGACCCATTAACCACTGGAGACAGTAACCGTCGACCAGCGCACGAAGGGTGGAAGCAGCATCCACCGGGTTAACCCGGCGGAATTGCTGCTCTCTGATTCCGTCTTCCACGATTCTCGTATCCCTCTGCCGGCACTTCTCGAAGAACTCTGAAAAGAGCTTACGAAATCGTTCGTTGCGTGCACCGCGGCTGACAAAATCGAAGAAGACCAAATAAAGCTTGCGATTGACCTCGGTGCTGTGAAACAGAACTTCCAGCTCGGCCACGAGCCGGATGCGCGCGGGTTCCTGAGTATGGACAACCTCGTCCAAGCTGTGGTTCAACTGGCGGAGCAGCCACTCCAGGACGCCGAAGAGGAGGTCTTCTTTAGTTCGGAAATAATAGAGAGCCCCCCCTTTGCTCGAGTCAGCCCTGGCCACTACGGAATCCAGCGTCGTAGCCTCGATCCCCCGCTCCAGGACTTCCGCGTAGCCAGCCCTCTCGAGAGCTTCGCGGCGACGATCCGCCAGTTCCGGATTGGCCCTGCGTGGGCTCATCAAGCTCCCTGTTGGAAAAAGCGTCTGGACGGATTATTTATCACGGGCGCCATTTGTCAACCCTAATCGGCCGCCCTTCCGTGGCAGCCGCGCCTTACACACCATCACTCCTAGCCTGACGTTTTCGAAGCAATGGCTTGAGGTGCTCCGGCCACCATGATAG
>JBAVYG010000845.1:0-3718 GCA_049698675.1 Terriglobia bacterium | reverse complement strand
GTGGAACTCCGTCACCGTCATCGAAGGGATCGGCCTGAGAAAATGAGGGTAGAGAACGCTGAGCAACCCCTCCGTGATCTGGGGAAACTCATCGTCGATTTTCAGGTGAACGCGGGCAGCAAGGAATGCAAAACCCTCCAGCAGCCTCTCGACATGCGGGTCGTCACAACGGTTTGCATCCAATTGCAGGCGCGCCGCAATTTTGGGATGCTTCTCGGCAAACTCCGCTCCCATCTGCCTGAGGAAGCTAAGTTCACTCTCATAATATTCCAGAAGATCATCGCGCATTCTACGAACCCTTGACCTGGTATTGGCCGCTCATCGGTTCCAGCATGGTATCAAAGAAAACATGCTCGGGAGCAGGATCCATGCGCAGCAATCCTTCAATGCTGAAGCGGATGACGCGCGCATCGGCGGCCGCCGGTTCCAGCGCCACCTTGATATTCAGAAGCCTTGGCTCGAAGTAATTGATCGCTACCCTGATCGCTTTGAGCAGGGTATTCTGGTCGTTGGATGATCGAAGATAGAGGCTTGAAACGTCCGGCAACCCGTAGTTATAAAGGGAGCGTTCCAACTCCTTGAGAGACGCCGGGGATTCTTCGATCGTCCGCCGGGTATTGAGGAGCCATTCCAAGTCGCGCCGGAGCGCGACCTTCAACTCATGCAAGGATCGAGCTCTTGTAAGGGGAGGCTCCAGCTTGCGCTCGGGCTCCTGATCGATGAGTCGATCAAGCACCGACAATGTAACTGGGCCTTCCCTTTCTGTTGTCGGCATTAGGTTTCAAGACAGGAAATAGCCTGGACGGGATCAAGACGGGCGATCTTTTCAAAAAGCCGGAGCTTTTCCGCTTCATCCGCCTGTACCCTTTGGCTGTTCTTCAGAATCATTACCAGCGCTTTGGCTACAACTTCCCGATCCTCCCAGCCTTCCAAATGATTGTTCTCAATCAGGGCGGCCAAGTCCTCAATAATCGGCTGGGCAATTTGGCTCTTCTGGGCAGAGATGCAGACCTCGACAAGTTGCATCTTACGCAAGAACTGACCTCTCCCTGAAAGTTGCCTTTCGACCTCTTGCTGCATTAAGTCGATGGCCTTTTCCGCCTGTCCGGCGCGCAGAGCCTCACGGGCCAAATCGTAGCTGTCAACAAACTTCCTATGCCATCCAGGGGCAGAGTGATTCTCCACGATCCGGTATTCCGGGGGAGTTGCATCAGTTGCATCAGGTGATGGCGTCGCCGGTTCGGCCAGCAGTTCTTTCAACCACGCCTGAGTCTCACTGTTCGCAGCCGGAGTGTCGTCGAGCAAGTTGGTCTCCAGGATCTGCGGCTGGTCGTGCAGTAACGCTTTCAGTTCTGAACGGATGGCCATAGCAATCGCCGCGTATCGGCTTCCCAGTCCCACACAGGCATCGACCACGAAGCGCTGCAAATCGAGCCAGCCCCGGCTGCACGGAAGCGACATGGCATTCTCAGCCGCTTCCAAGAGTTCGTTCCATTTCCCTTCAATCGCCAGTTTCTTGATGTGCTGCCGAAGCTCGGTAGGCGGACCTTCGAGCAAAGTCATGTCGGAAGTGTGGAACGCTCCTCGAAGCTCACCCCATCGTAAGCCCCTCATCATCAGGTAAGGACCTGGGCTATAAGGGTCCAGCTTCCGAAGAGCCGCTGCGGCACGCGCCACACTGGCAATAGCTTCCCGACGTCCGGGAGGCTCCTTATCTGCCAGCGGTATTACAATTCCTGCCGGCCCTGCCGCGCCTCGCCCAACCGTCTCCCCGGCGGGGGCCGGTCCCTCAGCACCCGCGCCCTCCGCTTGAACCTCGACCGCATCCGGCTCGGTCTCCCGCTTTTTCTGAAGGAGCAGATGAACGCTGTGGCGAACCGTCTCGAGGCCCTTCTTTAGTTCCCCAAAGCTTGGTGAGATATCACCAAACTTCTCCCGGCAAAGAGAATCCAGAGCCTGGAGCGTCGCGTTGCACTCGTCGAGGACAGCTTCAGTACTGACGTAAAAAGCTTTTGGAGTTTCGTTGAAGGACTTATCGAAGTCTTCAGGCGCTATTTTCCCCTGTTCGAGAGTCTTTGCCCGGGCAGCTTTTTTCTCCTCGGTGTCGGCCTGTTCTTCATAGCCGATCTTTCTGGACTCGGTGTAGTCCAGCCAACCGTGTCTGGCCTTGTTGATGGGGGCCATCTGAAGGGGAAAAACCAGACTTGAGCCGACCCATTCCAGCGGCGCCGCCCTCAACTCCGCGTCGCCATCCTCGAGTTGGGGGTACAAGGTTTCCCAGAAGGTCCCGACTAGACCGCGCAACAGTTCTAAACCCTGTTTCAGACCACCGAATCCTTCCGTCCGCAGCAAAGCGTCCGTAAGCCACGCGGCAAGCTGCAGATCTTTGCTCTTGGTGGCGATGGCTTCAGTGGCCAGCTTTACAACCAGAGGGTAATCCGCCTTCTTGACCTCATATTTCCATTCGCCCTGTTCAGATTCTTCTTCTTCCCGGCGGGCTTCCTTGATCTGATCGTAAACGGGCGCATAGCGGAGGTCTTCCCCGCTGGGGTTTTCCCCTGGGATCGGATTGAGTAAGTTATCCGGTAGAGGCATTCTGACCTATGCCGCAGCCTGAGGTAAATTGAATTCCAGTTGGCGGATGTCGAGCAGCGGGAATTCCTCGCCATCCACCAGCAACATCTTCTGACCGACCGGGACCGCCTCGCCCGACTCGCCTTCTTCCCAAAGCGTCATACGACCAAGGCGAACCGCATCATCCGAATGTTGCCACGCGAATGGGGATAAGACCGGCAACAAGACCTCCCCAAGCTCGGTGTTTTTCAGGGCAGGTCCAACCCGAACCACGGCAGGAGTCCAGATCAGGTCTCGAAGTCGGCGTGGCTGCGGAATTTGGATCGACGCTAAATGCTCAAAATTGAGCCAGTGATAGTTCCCAGCGGTAAAAACCTCCAGGCGAGGTCCAATCCGCGGATCGGCGTCCGTAATCGTCTGGAAGGGCTTGCCGTTTAGCGTACCGGTGATGGTTTCCGCACCAGAAGATGTCCCTCCGGAAGGCTTCTCCTTCTTTTGAAAGAGAGCCTGGCGCGTCCTTTCAGCTTGAAGGGCACTGCGGTAAAGCAGTGCCCCGATTTCGCTGTTTGGGCCGGCTTCCGCCAGCACGTCCAGTTGTTTCTCTGCCCTATCATACTCTCCCGAAAAGCAGAGCAACTCAAAGAGGAAGGTACGGCGTCTGGTGTCTGAGGGGTTATTCCGCAACTCAGCACTCAATGCCTGCACAGCCTCTTTGAGCCTTCCGGCTTGAAAGAGTTGATTCGCGTTCTCCATATTGGCTCGGGAACAATACTCCGGGGCCAGCCCCTGGACTATGCCGTTTGCTCCCTCTTCCTGAGATCGTATTCAACGGCCCCTGCCGAGATCAGCGTTCCCGCCTTATCCTGAACCTTGTAATCGTAATTGACCGAACCGTAGGTGATCGAGAGGGACTCCGTGCCCACATCTTCACCTGACGAGCCGCTGGCCTGATAGCTCGAAACGTAGACTTCCTTGAACTTGACGGTAAGGAAGTCGTCAGGAGTCTTCCCGCCGGTCTGCTTGCTGCAATAAAGCGTGGCGTCGTCCACGTGTTTACCTGTGACGCAAAGCTCCAGGAGCTTGGGGCTCGACTTGTCCACTCTCTTTGTAAAGCTGAGATCGGACATCGAGACCTTTCCCGCAC
>JBAVYG010000844.1:0-2763 GCA_049698675.1 Terriglobia bacterium | reverse complement strand
CCGCGTCCCAAACCAATCAGACCAACCGCCGTGTCACGCAAAGCAGGGGGAGAAACCAGAAATACCAACTTCCCCCGTCGTTCCAACAGATTATCGCTTTAAAGAAGAGAAGTTTTTGACAGAACCATTGTTTCCGTTGGGGAAAAGCATGATGAAAGCGCTCCCGGTGGAGCGCACCGGGTCGCGCCGGACGCAGGTGATATCAATCCCGTCCGCCACCAACCCCTGAAGCAGGAAGTCTCCGATGATGTCGTTGCCCACTGCACCAACAAGCGAGGTCCGGGCGCCCATTCGCGCCACGGCCACCGCCTGGTTCGCTCCCTTGCCGCCAGGAAAAAACTTGAGATTTGAAACCAACATGGTCTCGCCTTCTCTGGGCAGCCGCTCCGCCTTAACAACCAAATCGAAATTCGTGCTGCCCACAACCACAACCTGAAGATCTTCTGCGCGACGTATCATAAGAACCCCTTGGGCCGCTCGATCCCGCAAAAAACTGCTTGCAACCGGGGTAGCCCTGCCCCCCTTTACATACTGAAGAGGTAAGAGTATTTTAACATTACTGGCAAGAATGGTCTTCCGGAGGTAACTGCGACGGATGAAATGGCGCTGCGTGAAACCGCAGACAACCTAGTCCTGTCGTTCCTTGCCGTCGCTGAGACGCATATAACAAATCGAGTTCGACTCACATTGATCGCTGGAGTAAGTGGGTCACGTTTCCTTTGACTCACGCTTCACGGAGGGGATTTCATCATGCCAAGAGGGAAACAAATTACAGCTTGGGTAGAAAGCAAGCCTGGTGAACTCGGCCGAATCGCCGAAGCACTGGGCAAGGCGAAGCTGAACATCACGGCCTTCTCCGGTTGGAGCACAACCGGTGAGAGTCCGGTTCACCTCCTGGTCAGCAGCCCGGCGAAGGCAAAAAAGGTGTTGGGGAGCCTCGGCATCCGCTGCACCGAGGAAGAGGTCTTGCGCATTACGCTTTCCGACCAACCCGGAAAGCTGGGGGAGGCCGGGGTGCGCCTCGGCGCGGCGAACATTAACGTGGACTATGGCTATGGAAGCGTCGCTGAAGGCGGTAAGAAGGCCGAGATCGTGCTGGCCGTCTCTGATCTCGCGGGCGCCGCAAAGGCCCTGCGGGGTTTGTAGTTAGTGTAGGGGCGTCCCTCGTGGGTGGGCAGTATAGGCCCGCCCCCACACAAGATACAAACGGCTCCGCGTTTGCGCAGCCGGTGCGTGTTCGCCCTTCAGACGAACGGGTACCGATTCAGGTCCAGCGCGCGGTCCGCCACTCGCCGCCGCAATTCGATGGTATCCGGTGGCGTGCGCCGCAAGAAGCGCCTTAGCAGGGCGAGTTGGGCGCGGAGTGTATCCCCCTCGGCGATCCGCGCCAGTGCGCGGCGCGCCTCGACTTCCATGCGGTCGCAGGCATCGCAGATGAACACTCGCGTGGCCGCGACCTCAGCGGCGCACGATTCGGTTCCGCGGGCGGAGAGCTTCTTCAAGGTGCGAAGCAGCAGGCTCTCCATGGCGTAAACATCCATCACCAGGTTGCTGAGCACGCCGATCACTTCCTGCTCTTTTCCGAGCCCCACCAGGAAGCGCTGTACGGCGCTTCCGGCCACCAGCAGCGCCACCTTCTTGGCGCCTTCAACCAGCTTGGTTTCTTCCCCGAGCGGCTGATCGTCCAGCAGTTCCTCCCCCGGCCCTATGCCCAGAATCTCGTCGAGCAGTTTCTGGGCAGCAGGAATCAGCGCAAGCTGGCCCTTCATCGACCGCTTCATGAGCATATCGGTAATCAGCAGTCGGTTGATTTCGTTCGTACCCTCGAAGATGCGGTTCACGCGGTGGTCGCGGTAGGACCGCTCCACTTCATAATCGCTGGAAAAACCGTAGCCGCCGAAGATCTGGACAGTTTCATCTGTGACGTAGTGCAGGGCTTCGGTTCCCATCACCTTCAGGATGGAGCATTCCACCGCGTACTCTTGCAGGGCTTCCATGATCTGCTTGGGCGCTGCGGGCGCCCCCGGGTCAATTCCCTCGAGCAGGGAATCGATCATGCCCGTCGTCCGATAGGAAATGCTCTCGAGGGCGAAGGTGCGTACAATCATCTCGCCCAGCTTTTCCTTGATCAGGCCGAAGTCCGCGATCTTGCGGCCGAAAGCCTCGCGCTCCTTGGCCCACTTCAGGGCTTCGAGCAACAGGTACTTGCAGGCTCCCACGCAACCCGCCCCCAGTTTCAGCCGCCCCACGTTCAGGATGTTGAAGGCGATCAAGTGGCCCTTGCCGATCTCACCCAAGAGGTTCTCCACGGGAACAGGCACGTTTTCGAGATTCAGGGGCGTGGTGGAAGAACCGCGAATACCCATCTTGTGCTCTTCAGCGCCTGCCGAGACACCCGCGAATCCCCGCTCCACAATGAAGGCAGTGAACTTTTCCCCGTCCACTTTAGCGAACACCACGTAAACATCGGCGATGCCGCCGTTGGTCACCCACATCTTGGTGCCATTCAAGATGTAGCGCCTCCCGTCGGGGCTGAGGACCGCCCTGGTCTTGACATTCAAGGCGTCCGAGGCCGAACCTGCTTCACTCAAGGAATACGCGCCCACCCATTCGGCGCTGGCCAGCTTCGGCAGGTATTTCTCTTTTTGGGCGTCGGTCCCGAAGAAGGCAATGGGCAGAACCCCGATTCCTGATTGCGCCCCCACCGTCGTAGCCCACGAACCGTCGCGCGCCATCTTCTCCGCAACGATGATTGAAGAAATC
>JBAVYG010000843.1:0-5934 GCA_049698675.1 Terriglobia bacterium | reverse complement strand
AGGTAACGAAAGGTGGCTTGGGACTGGTATGTCGGATGGAAAAGGAGTGAAGCCGAGGCGAATCCCGTAGTGAGCATGAACCCATCCTGCAGGCCCTGCGGCAAAGCTTGGATTCCCAACGAATCCGCACGGTACTCATCAAAGCCCGGCCCCCGGTCCGCGGCTGGGGTGAAGCACAGATAGCGAAACTTCTGATCGAGTGTGGCGCCCACCTTCTGCTTACGGCGCAACTTTTCCTGATGAATCTGCTCCAGCGAACTGGTGCTGGGGAAATTCCCGAAAAACTCAGCGACGGTTTTGCCCACCGCACCAAGGATGGAATCCAATTGTCCCTGGTCGGTGGCGGGCTCGAGCCCGGTGAGGTCGGGAGGAGGACGGTGGAGATAGTCGATGGCTTGATCGCCCTTCGGTTTCGCCTTGACGTAGGCTACCTCGACCTTCTTGCGATTCTCAATCTGCGCCCAGAGTTGGCGGACCTGAATTGGCATCTTCTTCACCTCGCGCCCATCAAGGTAACGGGTCATCTCTGTGCTCGCTGCTTGGAATTGATCTGCGCCAAGCAAAGCCTCGACGCGCAAAAGCCGCAGCTCAGGTCCCGCGCCAGCAGCTATAGCCTTGGACAGGTATTGGTCGGCAGCCCCCCAATTTTGAATCAGCAACTGCGAGCGGCCCAGTTCCTGAAGGGCGAGCGGATCTTGAGGGGCCAATTTGAGCGCCTCCGCGAAATAGCCTGCCGCGTCTCTCGGCTGCTGCCGCCAGCTCTTCATCACTCCGTAAACCAGCAGGGGCTCGGGGCGTCCCACGCTTGGGTCCGCCAGGATCTTGTTGACTGCCTGCGCGAGGTTGCGGTAGGCGCCGTCCCAATCTCCCGAGTCGAGCTGGGCAAGAGCCAGCATGGTACGGCACTGCAAACAGGAAGGGTCATGACGGGTCACCTTGCTGAAGGACGGCAAGGCTCGGTCCGAACGGCTGCGGTCCAGGAACTCCTCCACCCCGCGCGCATAGTCCTTTTCCCCGGCAGCCGAGAGCCCGTCGGAAGCTCCGAGTTTCTTCAGCCTCGGCGCCAGCCCGGAGATCAGATCGGCCTGCGAGAGCAGTTCGGAGTCCTCCTCCGGCTCCCGCAGCGTAACGGCAATAATCCACGCCTTGGAGGAATCGCCAAGGTCAATGGTCTCATGTGCCTTGAGGAAGCCCTTCTTGGTAACCGTCAGGGTTACGCTGAACTCCTTGACCGAGTCGGCATTTAACCCGTACTCGGTCTGAAATCCCCCTTGCAGGTCTGTTATGAGGTTTCGGAATCCACCCGAGCCACTGAGGGGTTCCACGTCGACCTTCGCGCCGCTGATCGGGTCACCCCGCAGCGTCGTCACCTTGCCGGCGAGGATCCAGCGGTACTGCATAAGGCGATTAACGTCGAAAGTGCTCATATTAGAGCCAGGCACCGGCCCCGTGTTCTGGGCTATCAATGGCGCAGGCGAGAGACACACCGCCGCCAACAGCACGAGGATGCGCAGGTGGGCATTCATTATGACGACCTCATCAAATCGCATACCTCGATTCCGAATCCTACACCCGCTGCGCCCTTTGCTTCAAGCTTGCTATCGAGTCACAGCCTTTCCGGAACGCCGGGTTGATGGAGTTAGCAAGCGTAGCGCGGGCTTACTTTCATCGAGGGTCCGGACCTATCGTGTAACCAACTCGATCTATTCGACTTATGACCGGACAGTAGTGGTCCCTTACCACTAGAAACCGAAAGACAAGTCGGCCCGTTTCCAGTTTCTGCTTTCTGGTCCCTCTGCGTGTCCAGGTCATCCTGGCGATGCCCCGCATGGATGTCTCACGCCAGAATCAACTTGGCGATGGTTTGGAGTTGCATGAAGGACGTGCCTTCGTAGATTTTTCCGATTTTCGAGTCGCGGAGATACTTCTCGGCGGGATAGTCCTTGGTGAAGCCGTAGCCGCCGTAAACCTCCAGGCACTCGGAGGCCACGCGCTCGCCAACCTGCGAGCAGAAGTACTTGGCCATGGCGGCTTCTTTCACGAACGGCTGGCGGGCGTCTTTCAGGCGGGCGGCGTTGTAAGCCATCAGCCGCGCGGCCTCGACGTCGGTCGCCAGCCGGGCAAGCTGAAACTGGACAGCTTGAAACTGGGCGATGGGCTCGCCGAACTGCTTGCGTTCTTTGGCATAACTGATGGCGTGTTCGAGCGCGCCGCGCGCCAGGCCGAGCATCTGGGCGCCAATGCCGATGCGTCCCTCGTTCAACGTTTCCATCGCCACCTTATAACCCTTGCCCACTTCCCCCAGCACGTTCGCCCCGGGAACCTCGCAATCTTCCAGAATCAGTTCACACGTGGAGGAGGCGCGAATCCCCAGCTTATCCTCCTTCTTGCCCACGCTGAAGCCTGGGGCGTCGCGCTCGATCAAAAACGCTGTGATCCCTTTGTAGCCGAGTTCGGGATCGACGGTCGCGAAGACGATAAACAAACCGGCTTCCTTGGCGTTCGTGATCCAGAGCTTACGGCCGTTCAGGATGAAGTGGTCGCCGTCCTGGCGGGCGCGCGCGGCGAGAGAAAAGGCGTCGCTGCCGGCACTCGGTTCGGAAAGGGCATAAGCTCCCAGGGTGTCTCTCACCAGGCGGGGGAGGAGCTTCTGCTTCTGCGCTTCGCTGCCCCAGCGCTCGAGGGCATTGTTCACCAAGGTATTCTGGACGTCGATCACCACGCCCGCCGAAGCATCAACCCGCGAGAACTCTTCGATGGCGAGGATGGCCATGAAAAACGTTCCACCGCTGCCCCCATACGTCTCCGGAACTTCCAGACCCATGAAACCTTGCTCGAAAAACTTATCAATCAGCTCGCGATGGAAAACGCCCTCCCGGTCCATGTGCTCGACGTGCGGGCGGATTTCCTTTTGGGCGAATTCGCGCGCCGCCGCCTGGAACATCCGTTCTTCTTCGGTGAGCGCCGTCAGCGGTGCCATTGAGGAAAGGTTTGCAGCCGTCGTATCAGCCATCCAAGCCCCCAGGGTGATAAGGTACCGGCCCGCCCTGCATTACCCGGCCGCGCCGTGCCCTCTTGCACCACAGAAGGAAATGCTACACGACCGCGGCAAAGGAGACAAGCGGTCCGTATGGCCCGCCACCATGGGCGTCCATGTGGGCCACTCCTACAGTTAACAATATCTTTACAAGCTTTTCAGGCCCGATTGCGCAACCGAACCAACTCTCGGAAAGGCACCGCGCATCGAAGGAGTGTTAGCAAGAAGCCGTCCGCTGTCGGGCGACGCACGGAGCGAATAAGGCGCAGCCTCCCCAACTGCACACGCGCCGATTTGCGAAAGCAGCCGGGCCGCGCGGGACTGGAGTCCGGTCTGTCGTCCAGATTAGGAAACCTGACTTGGCAAGAGAATGAGTGTGTGCCACTATAAGGTGGCGCGCCAGGGAATTAGTGTGCCTCGAAGCGGGAGCGTGCAGCTTTCCTGGGCTGGCAAAGCGGCGGCGCTGCAGAGTTAAACCCTATTTCATGACACCTGGGAGGTAGATTCGAATATGACTGCTAAGAAGGTTGTGCAAGGTTTGATCGTAACCATGGCGCTTTGCCTCAGTACGACTTCGGTGCGTGCTCAAGGCTATAAGTTCTTCATCATGGGAGGGGATTCATCGCTCACCGACCAGAGGTCGTTCACTGAACGTTATGTTAACTACACCTCGGCCTATTCGAGCGGCGGCAAGGTGATCGTGGGAGTCGAAGCACCATTTTACAAGATCTTTGGAATAGAAGCTTCGTACGGCATCGGCCCAAGCAACCTTGAAATAAACAACACCAGTAACACTTACTCACTAATAAAAGGATACGGCGTGAGGAATAGCAGGTTCAGCGCGGACATTGTCGGGCACGTTCCGGGCGTCTGGAGGGGCATCCGCGCTTACGGCGTGGTGGGTGTGGAATATGACCTCTTCTCTCCCACCAGTTCCGCTCAAACCATGGCTAAGACACAAGGGTTCGCCTGCGAAATAAACAACAAGGCGACCTGCAGCGCCACATTGAAGTCCCGAGGCGAGGGGGGCTATAACGTCGGTGGCGGGCTCGATTACAAAGTGGTATCGAAGGTCGACCTGCGGCTCGACGTGCGCGATCACCTGTTCGGCTCCCCCACCTATGGTTTGCCCTCGGCGCCTACCACGGCCACCTCCCCCTACTTTCCGATCGGTGGGTCGGCGCATAACATCGAATACTCTATAGGCCTTGTGTATAGGTTCGGCAAGAGCAAGTGAGGGCTTGCCAAGGGTATTTGAAATACTCAGTGCGGCTCGAGAACGGGAGCGTGCGGCTTTCCTGGGCTGGCAAAGCGGCGGCGCTGCAGAGTTAAACCATATTTCATGACATCTGGGAGGCAGATTCGAATATGACTGCTAAGAAGGTCGTGCAAGGTTTGATCGTGACGGCGGCTCTTTGCCTCAGTACGACTTCGGTGCGTGCTCAAGGCTATAGGGTGTTCATCATGGGAGCGGATTCACCGCTCAAGGACCAGAGGTTTTTCTCGGAAGGTCCTAACGGCACCAGTACCATTACCTACGGCTCGAAATATGCGGGCGGCGGCAAGGGAATCGCGGGAGTCGAAGCACGCGTTTACAAGATCTTTGGAATAGAAGGTTCGTTTGGCTACGGCCGAAACAACCTTGAAATAACCAACTTCAATCCAAATCCCGCGACAGTATTGGCATACGGCGTGAGGAATAGCAGGTTCAGCGGGGACATTGTCGGGCACGTTCCAGGCGCCTGGAGGGGCATCCGCGCTTACGGCGTGGCGGGTGTGGAATATGACCTCTTCTCTCCCACCAGTCGCGCTCAAACCTTGGCTGAGTCAGAAGGGTTCGCCTTCGCGCCCAGCGCCAAATTGGCGTCCCAAGGCAAGCTGGGCTTTAACGCCGGTGGCGGGGTCGATTGCAAAGTGGCTTCGAAGGTCGACCTGCGGCTCGACGCGCGCTATCACACGTTCGGCTCCCCCACCTACGGTCTGCCGCAGGCGGCTACCTCGACCTCCGCCGCCTACTTTCCGGTCGGTGGGCCGGCGCATGACATCGAATACTCTATAGGCCTTGTGTATAGGTTCGGCAAGAGCAAGTGAGGGCTTGCCAAGGGTATTTGAAACACTCAGGCCTGCTCGACAAGTCGGAGGTCAAAAGATAATTGACTACCCCTCGGTAAGTTGGATGTGCATGCAGAGGTTCATGGCGGGGGTGACTTCGCGGAAGACGGCAAGCATCGACTCGACGAGGTCGAGCCCGGTCGAGGCGTGCACCTCGTATTCGCTCATGGGGTAGTAGAGCTGGAATCCAGCCCAGTGGATGGCGGGGGCGGCCCCCAGAAGGCGTCGGAGCTTCTGCATGGACGGGAAACTGTCGCGGGAGAAGTAGGCGGGCTCGGTCTCCCAACTGCCGCCGTGAAGCATGAAGCCTTCGCGGCGCACCAGACGCTCCAGCTCGCGCTCCATGGGGCTGCGCGGCTGGAGTGAACGAAGCAGGCGGTGCCAGTCCCAGTCGGACCGCAACTGGCACTCGCGGTAAGCGCGCGGCGCTTTCAGGTAGCCGCGCTCCACCTGCAGGCCGCACTTGAAGAGTTTCTCTTCCGTATCCACGCTCACAAAAAACTTCGAGCAGCCGAAACTGACACGCGAGGAGAGCGGCATGGCTTCGCGATTGGCCCGAGGCAGGTAGCCGATCCATTGCCAGTAAACGCCGCGTCCCCAGCGCTCGGTCACAAAGGGCTGGGCGTAGCGGGATTCGAGCGCTAGCTTCAGAATGCGCGTGATCCGCTCGTTGTCCTCGAGATTCCCCACATGGATGCCGCGGCGGAAATCGAGATACTCGGGCCGGAAAGCGAGGGCTGTGGCCGGGACCGGCAGCGTGGTGTGCGATTTCGAAGCCATGAGGG
>JBAVYG010000842.1:0-13273 GCA_049698675.1 Terriglobia bacterium | reverse complement strand
GTGTCGCCTTCTTCCGTTCTGCGATGCTGCCGAGCAAATTAATGAGGGCCTGATTCGCCCTGAGAGCCTCCGGCGTGAAGCGAGGTAAGGTACTGCGGAAGTCGGAGCTGTCGAACTTCGCATTTTCGTCGATCTTCCCCGTCAGGAAGCCCTTCCCAAGCGGGCTATAAGGCACGAAACCAATCCCGAGTTCCTCGAGTGTGGGTATCACTTCCTGCTCCGGCTTCCTCCACCACACCGAGTATTCGCTCTGCAGTGCAGTGAGCGGCTGGACCGCGTGTGCGCGGCGAATCGTCTTTACGCCCGCTTCGGACAGGCCAAAGTGCTTGGCGTTGCCCTGCTGGATCAGTTCCTTCACCGCGCCTGCCACGTCTTCGATGGGCACGTTCGGGTCAACACGGTGCTGATACAACAGATCGATGGCATCAACCTTCAACCGCTTGAGCGACCCTTCGACGGCCTGCTTGATGTGCTCGGGCCGACTATTCAGACCTGCCGCTCCCGGCCGATTATCGCTGCCACTCAGATCGAACCCGAACTTGGTGGCGATCACCACTTTGCCGCGGTACGGAGCCAACGCTTCACCTAAAAGCTCTTCGTTCAGGAACGGGCCATACACTTCGGCCGTGTCGAAGAACGTGACGCCACGTTCAACAGCAGCATGGAGAAGAGAGGTCATCTCCTGCTTGTCTTTGGGCGGACCGTAAGAAAAGCTCATTCCCATGCAGCCGAGCCCAAGGGCTGAAACTTCCAAGTTACTCTTTCCAAGTTTGCGCTTCTGCATTCTTTCTCCTTCGGAACCGTTTCTCTCATCTCCAGGTTAGAGTCAGGAGCCGTGGAAGCGGTAGCCTGATCCTTCCGAGTTATTGCCTATTCCTCTCGTTATGTGAAAGAATCATTGGTGTATCCGGAGACCAGCGGTTATCCTAAGGGTAGGAGGAAAGGAAATCATTACAATGAAAAATGGCGGAAACAGCGCCGCACCTTCACCCGACCGAGCACGCGAATTGCGGGCTGAGCTAGCTCGCAAGATTGCCTCGTTCATTGGACCCGCAGAGAATCGGGCAACAGACATTCCCGGCCTGACGCTCCACCGACGGACCGCCCCGACCGCTCAGTGCCCAGCGACCTACGAGCCGAGCGTGACCGTAATCGCCCAAGGGCGAAAACGAGCAGACCTCGGCCGAAACACTTTCATCTACGATGCGTCGCGATTCCTGCTGACGTCGGTCGATTTGCCGGTCGTCAGCCGAGTGATCGAGGCAAGTGAAGCGGTGCCCTGCCTGGCGTTATCGCTCAAACTCGAAATGCCTGTGGTCCGAGAGCTTCTCAGCCGGGAAGAGATTCAGGTGGCTGAGACGCCGCCTGACACTCCTGGCATGGCAACCGGTGAGACCACGGTGGAATTCCTCAGTGCATGCTGCCGGCTCGTGGACCTGCTGGACACGCCACAGGACATTCCCTTTCTCAGTGGCCTAATTCAACACGAGATCATCTACCGAATCCTTCGCGGTGCGGAGGGAGCACGCCTTCGAGCGATTGCAACGCTAGGAGAGCAGAGCCACAGGACGGCAAAAGCGATCGCCTGGATCAAGGCGAACTACGCGAAGCCGTTACGGGTGGAAGATCTAGCAGAAATCGCGGGCATGGGCGGGTCCACGCTCCACCACCACTTCCGGGCGCTGACCGCCATGAGTCCTCTTCAGTATCAGAAACAGCTTCGGTTGCAGGCAGCGCGGGGACGCATGCTGATGGATGGTCTGGACGCCGCAAGCGCGGCATTTGAGGTCGGATATGAAAGTGCCAGCCAGTTCAACCGCGAATACCGCCGTTTCTTCGGCCAGCCACCGATGCGGGATATTCGGACTCTTCGCTCGCCAAGCGCTCCGCCGTTGGAGTCGGTCAGTAATCGGTAACGTTTCTTGATCGTGCTGCTAACAAGCTCGGCATCGCCTGGCAATTCTCAGCACGGGTGAGTGACTGCCAATAGGACCGGCGTGCGACAGTTTCCATGGCGCCGTTGAAGTCCCGTTACCGGAATTTGACCTTCCGTCCCGATCTTCGGCTACCCCGAAGTTTGGCTGCTGACGCCCTGCGGCGCCATGGGCATCTAAGCGGGATTCCTGCTGCAAAATCCCCTTCCCACCAGTGATTCTCAGGTGATCGATATCGCCGGGAGCGGATTCGGCCTGGGAAGTCGGCTTACCGTCATCGAACTCCTGTGTCAAAACCATTCCCTTTTCGCACATGCTTGGTTAACCGAACCTCGTGCCCTTTCCCGCAGACCAGCGGGCACTACTTGCTTGTCCGTTGGAGCTACACGAGGCGCTCGCGTCTGCCCTGGGAAATCCGGTACAGGATCATGCCGCCCAGGGACTTTCGCCGGCACACTTGGGCAACCAGGCCTGGCGGGCGCGAGAGGAAAATGGCCCCAAGCGAGCTGCGGGTGTGCGGCATAAAAGTGGGAGTCCTGCCGCTGGTGCATGACATATTTGTGAGAGCTTGCGGCGGCAGCAGCAGGGTGGTCCGGGGAGCCCGCTTGGCGGGCGATAGAACTTAGCCCAGGGCGCAAGCCCTGGGAAACCAAGCCCAGCCGCCGGTCAAGCCCCGGAAGGGGCGGCAGAACCAGGGAGAGTTCCCGCGTCGAAACCTTATTCTTTCGCCCCGCTGGGGCTCCCGCGAACCAGAGGGCTTTCTGGACCCAGGGCTGGCGCCCTGGGCTAAACTCTTTCGGCCCTCCGGGCCTTTCCATAGCGCACTTAATACGCTCGGTAACGCGCTCCACACGACGAACCTGCCGAAGCCTTACTTCTGCGTTCCACACACCCGAACTGGGTGAGCTTGACAGGAGCGGTGGGCAGGCGTATGGTTTGCGCCAGAGATAAAGATAGAGTTGAAACCGGAGATTCCGATTCAGATGAGCGATTTCCAGAGGCCATCCGTGTCTCCGCTAACGGACGATCGTAGCGACCTCCACACCTTTCCTCCTCTCGGTGAAGCGATCAAAGTCCTGATGATTTGGCCGCGTTTCCCCCCCTCTTTCTGGAGCTTTGCTGCAATGCTGGATCTCCTTCGCGAAGAAACCATCCATCCCCCCCTGGGTCTACTTACCCTCGCCGCGCTCTGTCCGAAGAACTGGAAGTTACGACTGGTCGATCGAAGCTTTGAAGCTCTGCTGGACCGTGACATCCTTTGGGCTGACCTCGTCATGGTCAGCGGAATGAGCGTGCAGAGAGATGACATTCGCCAGACTCTCCTCCGGGCGCGGGCCCTTGGCAAGCGGACGATGATCGGCGGTCCTTACGCGAGCAGCGAGCCGGACACCCTGCTTGCACTGGCAGACCATGTTGTCGTGGGTGAGCCGGATGAGGTTTTCGACAGGATCGCGGCCGATCTGGAGCGAGGCTCCGCCCAGCGGCTCTACGTCATCCACGACAAGCCCGATGTCAGCAAGACGCCGGTCCCGCGGTTTGATCTGCTCAAGATCGAAAAGTATGTCTCGATGGCGGTGCAGTTCTCACGTGGGTGTCCATTCCAGTGCGAGTTCTGCGACATCATCACGATATATGGAAGGAAGCCGCGAACGAAGGTTCCGCGTCAGTTGCTTGCGGAACTCGATGCCTTGTTCGAGCTGGGCTGGCGCGAGCAGGTTTTTATCGTCGACGACAATTTTATCGGCAACCATAAGCGCGCCCTGGAATTGGCCCGGAGCCTGGAAGAGTGGCAGGTATCTCATGACTATCCGTTTCTGTTTTACACCGAGGCATCGATCGATCTCGCTCAGAGGCCGGAGTTGATCGAAGCCATGGTGAGGGCGAACTTTTATTATGTCTTCATCGGGATCGAGAGTCCCTCCGAACAAGCACTGAGCGAAGCCAAGAAATATCAGAATCTGCGGCATGATAAGTTGGAGTCCATCCGCTTCATCCAGAGTCAAGGTCTCTGGGTGAGTGCGGGCTTTATCATCGGTTTCGACTCGGACACAGAGGATATCTTCGAACGGCAAAGAGACTTCATTGAGCGCGCCGCCATCCCCTGGGCCATGGCCGGGTTCCTGCAAGCGCCCCCCACGACTCCGCTCTACGACCGAATGTTGAAACAGGGCCGACTGCTGGACAAAAACCCCGCGCTTAACATTTTCGACCCGCCTAATTTTCGGACGCTCCTCCCGCTCCCCGTTCTGTTGCAGGGTTTGCGCGAAACTCTTGTCTCCCTTTATTCTGCCTCGGCATTTTACGATCGGGCTTATCGTTCGCTTGTGCAGTGGGAAACACGGGAGCAGCAGAAAGCGACGCCCTATCCCTTCTTGCTCGCACTTGGCGTTTTGGTTCGGTCAATCCTCCGTCAAGGCATCCTCTCCTCCTATCGGAGAACCTACTGGAAGTTCTTGTGGCAAATCCTTAGGCGCTGGTCGCGGAATCCACCCAAGTTGGTCATGGGAATGACGATGCTGCTTTCAGGGCACCACTTCATAAAATACGCACAAGACGTCGCAGCGGCGTTAGAGGCCCAATCTCAGAAACTCGCCGCCCAACAGCCCACGGCGACGTTCGGACCATCCCTTGGCTCACAGGGCAACGAGGGGGCCTCACTGAGCACCCTGTCCCATGATGAAGCTCGAAATTGAAGACGTCAGCAAGACCTATCGCGGAAACGTAGAGGCCTTGCGCAGTTTCCGTTTGGAACTTGGGCCTGGTGTGCTTGGGCTGCTCGGTCCCAACGGCGCAGGGAAATCCACCCTGATGCGCATTCTGGCCACGATCACCCAGCCGAGTGCCGGGCGTGTGCTATGGAACGGGACGGACATCAAGCATGATCCTGACACGCTGCGCACCGTGCTCGGTTATCTGCCACAAGACTTTGGCATCTACCCGAATTTGAGCGCGCTCGAATTTCTCGGGTACCTCGCCGCCGTGAAAGGCCTGGACGCGGCCAGCGCGCGAAAGCGTATTGGCGAGCTGCTGGAGCTTGTGAATCTTGCGGATGCCGCGCGGCGGCCTCTCGGAGGGTTTTCAGGTGGCATGCGCCAGCGCGTGGGCATAGCGCAGGCGTTGCTGAACGATCCGCAGCTTCTGATCGTGGACGAGCCGACGGCCGGCCTCGACCCGGAAGAGCGCGTGCGCTTCCGCAATCTGCTTTCGGAGCTTTCCGGGGAGCGGATCGTCATTCTTTCCACCCACATTGTTTCCGATGTCGAGGCCGTGGCCACGGACATTGCCCTGATCGCCCAGGGACGGCTCGCTGTCCATGGTGTCCCCGAAGCGCTTCTTGCTGGCGTAAATGGAAAGGTCTGGGAGGTCGTGGTCTCGAGCGGAGAGCTTTCCGCGCTTCGGCAGCGCCACCTCGTCAGCAACACAGCCCACCGTGACGACGGTGTGCATGCGCGGGTAGTGGCCGATGCGGCTCCAAGGCCGGGCGCACGCGCGCTGGAGCCGTCGCTCGAGGACGCCTATCTCGCCACCCTTGCAGCTTACCGTATCGGTGCAGGTGCCGAGGCCGCTGTATGAGAGCCCTTCGTGTTGTCTATGCCATTGCCCGCGCAGACTTTCTCGAGCGCGTGCGCCGCTACAGTTATCTCATTACTTTGCTCTTCGCTGTCTACCTGGGTTATGCCGCGGGCACGGGGCGAATCTCGCTGCGTCTTGGCGACTATCGTGGGGTGTACACATCGGCGTGGATCGGAGCGATGGTAGCGCTGGTGGCGACGACGTTTGTTTCGCTCGTGGGCTTCTACATCGTCAAGAACGCCGTGCACCGCGACCGCCAAACGGGGGTGGGGGAGATTCTCGCAGGAACACCGCTCACCAAAGTTTCCTATCTCCTGGGAAAATTCCTCAGCAACTTCGCGGTGCTCGTCTCCATGGTTGTTGTACTAGCTCTGGCCGCTGTGGCCATGCAGTTTCTAGCCGCCGAGGACCGCACCTTCCAGGCCCGAGCTCTGCTCTCGCCCTTCCTGTTCCTCGCACTGCCCGCGATGGCGATGACGGCCGCGATGGCCCTCTTGTTCGAGACGTTCAGATTTCTTCGCGGGGGTTTCGGCAACGTCCTGTGGTTTTTTCTCTGGAGTTTCGGCATAAGTCTGCCGTTGGTGACGGAACTCCCGCAGCTCGATCCCTCTGGCCTTTGGATCGTGTACAAAAGTATGGTCCCGGCGGCACGAGCTGGCATCCCGGGTTACGTGGATAGTTTTTCACTCAGCGTGGCCGATAAGTCCGTCCGGGTGGCTGCTGGCTTTCATTGGAACGGTGTCGAATGGACTGCTGGGGTTGTCACCCAGCGTCTGGCTTGGACAGCCGCAGCGTTCGCTCTCGTCTTGTGCGGCGCGTGGTTCTTCGACCGGTTCGACCCGGCGAGTTCGCGCAGGCGGTCGGGCGCAAGGCCTCGGTCGGAGGGAGCTGCCACTCCGGCAGGGGTGGCGCCGGAATCCGTCCCTGCGCGGCCGCGCATCGCCACGTCCACTCATCTCACTCCGCTCGCCTCGGGCGCGCTGCACTCCGGCGACTTGCCTGTTTTGGTCGCCGAATTGCGGCTCGCCCTGAAGGGTTATCGCTGGTGGTGGTACGCGGTGGCCGGAGGATTGCTTATCGCCCAGTTCGCCGCGCCGTTGCATATCTCGCGCGGGCCACTGTTGGCCGTCGCCTGGATCTGGCCTATCCTCGTGTGGTCCGCGCTCGGCACGCGCGAAGCGCGTTTCGGCACCGAACAACTGCTCTTTTCCTGTCCGCGGATTCTGCCACGGCAGTTCCCGGCGGCATGGATGGCAGGCATTTTGGTGGCTGCGCTCACAGGGCTAGGGGCCGCCGTCCGGCTGGCGCTTGCGGGGCAGACCGCCGGTCTATTGGCATGGGCCGCTGGCGTTCTGTTCATTCCGTCGCTGGCGTTGGCTCTAGGCGTCTGGAGCGGCACAAGCAAATTCTTTGAAGCACTGTACACCGCGCTGTGGTACGTCGGCCCGCTTAACGGGGGCCGGGGGGTCGACTTCACCGGTAGCGCCAACAGTCCGCAGGCCGGTCGCTATGCTCTCCTGTATTTGGGCGTCGCGGCGATCCTTGTGGCAGCCGCGTTCTTCCGGCGGGCCCGTCAGCTCCGCGGAACATAAGCACAAGCGGGCCACCTCGCTAGCCTGCGCTCCGCTGACACTTCGCTACCAACGGCGTCCGACTCTAGTCCCTTGCCCACAATTGAAATCTCGTTAAGCTCTTAGAAGGCCACCCGTGTGGCGGGGACTACTTGGCTATGTGACGCGATACCCGTAGAAGGGGCCGTACTCGGTATTTCAATCCCAGCCACCACGCGATAACTCCCGGATAGTCACCCGCGTCGAAGGTCGATAGTCGAAAGGTCAAGCGGAGGTAGACTTCTTTCCGGAGTCAGCGCTCGCATGGAGACTTGCCTTATAATACAACCGCGCGAAAGTGGCGGAATTGGCAGACGCGCCAGACTTAGGATCTGGTCCCGCAAGGGGTGGGGGTTCGAGTCCCCCCTTTCGCACCAGTGTTCTGGAGGCAACAAGACCCACAGCACGATGCTCTGTCCCGCTTTGTGGGATCGCCCCTCTGTCGCCGCGGCGACAGAGGGGACAGAGGGTGAGGCGGTCATTGGCCAATGCCCACTCAGGGTCGATTCGATCTTGGCTGGCTGAGCCTTCCGAAATCCTGCGGGGCAGTGGCTTCTCCGCTTCGAATATCTCTTGCCATAGGGAGTGAATTCACGCTATGTTCGCAAGTTCGGAATGGAGCGGAAAGCGCAGTTATAGGCCGGATAACCCAAGGGGGGTTGTTCATCATCTTAGGGAAGTGTTACGGGTGGGCAAACCTGTGGCGTCCGGTAGGATTCAGCTTCATGGTCTGAGCGCAGCGGAATGTGCTCGGGTCACCTTGTGGCGGGCAGAAGAGGGGGGAAGAGTCGAGACCTGATGCTCAAGCGGATTGTTACAATTGCATTGACGGCTGTGCTAGCCGCCGCGTTTCTGACCTCCTGTGGATCGTCGAAATCGACAACGACGCCCGCAACGGGTTCGCTCACAAGCTTGGTTAGTGATACCCCCGGCCTTTGTGATGCTGTGTCATTCCCGTTTAGCGTAACCCATCTTTATTTCATCGGTTATACTCTCAGCGGGAGTGGCCCCGGGGGTGGCGCCGGGGGTGGCGCTGCAACCACCCCCATCAATCCAGGCATCGCTAGCCCGCCCGAAATCAAAATAAACCTGGGTTGCTTGCGAGACTTTACGACGGTGCTCAACATCAGCCCCGCGAATATCGGGACTTACGACCTTGCCTTCATCACACTCAGTGAGCCCCAATTGATTTTCTACGATCCAACTATCCTCCCGCCCAATCCTCCCGTGAATAACGCACAACTTACGCTGAGCCCCTTGACCGTGATACAGATTCCGGTCAGTCCGCCCCTAGTCATCAACAAGGACCAAGCTAGCGTCATCCAGATCGATTTTGACATGCGCGACATGATTCAGAGCATTACCACGGATCCGACGACTGGAAAGCTCATAGTTACTGGGACGCCCGAAATCACCTTTACGCCCATCACCGCATCAGGGAGCCAGGGCCAGGGCTTTGGCGAACTGGACGATCTGGTAGGTTTTGTGCGCTCGGTGACGATTCTGCCTCCAGGCAACACTTCGTTGTATAACGGGAGTTTTGCCCTGCAACTACTCTCTGCCTCCATTACTGGACCGCCCCTGGTGACGGTCAACCTCAACAGCTCTTCCCAGCTTTATGGCTTTTCGGACCTCAACCAACTGGTGACGGATAGCTTTATGGAGGTGGATGCCTACATTGACATCGACGGGAATTTCGTGGCGACTTCCGTGGAGGATGAGTACACGGAAGTCCCCTCGAGCAATACACTGGCATTGATCGGGCCAGTCACCTCGGTGACCAGAAATGGAAGTGGCAACGTGACCAGCTTTAACCTCTGGATGCGTGATGTCGAGCCGAACACCCCCAGCACGGCGACTCCCGATACCATATGCGTAGTCAATGTGACGGCCTCGACCACCTATCAGTATTCTTCGAGAAGCGCCAACTTTGCCAACCTACCTTTCGGCCCCGGAAATATCGCCGTAGGCCAGGAGGTCGTGGTCCACGGGCAAGTTACGCCACCAACAGGAGTCAGCGGCGCGGGTGCGCCGAGCCTGACATCCACCGTGGCTGCTGCCAAGGTTTACAACAAGCTGCAAACCATTCAGGGTAGTTTCTCTTCCCTCGTTCAGGTCGGGAAGGACGATAAGACGGGGGCTTTCGTATTCACCCCCTGCCCCACCCTTTTTCAGGGGACGCCTACCATGGTCCTGACCAGCAACCAGACTGCCTTCGTCAATCTGAGTGGCTTGTCCTCCCTCAGCGGCCCCCCCAACCAGCCCGCCCTCCTAGTCAAGGGTCTGCCTTTCTTCGAAGCGCAAGCGCAAACGATCAACGGTGTGCCTGTCCCGGCTGGAACGTTGGTCATAGTCGCCAAACAAGTCCACCAACTTTAGAGTTTGTTGAGAAGCTTCTTCGAGAGTGTCGGAGGAGCGGGATTCTAACCCCGGCGCAAACAGTATAACAAGGGAAACGGGAGGATTATCTCCTTTTCAATTTCGGGATGCTCATAGAGGCGGAGTACGTCCGGCTTTCTCGCTCTTCTTTCTCTCACCTGGCAAGTGGGTGAATTTCAGGTCTTTCCCTCCGAGCATTTTTGTCAGCAGGATGATCTGTCCGGCGTGGTGGGAAAAATGCTCGGCAACGTGGAAAACAGCCTGCAAACCGGTGACACGGAATCCTTGAATGGAATATGTCCGCGCGAGAGCCTCTGCGTTCAGCTTCCGCATCACACGGTCAGCTTCGCTGACTGCCTTCCGCAGCCGGGCGACTAAGGTACGGGGGGGAATGGGGCTTGGCTGCGAAAACTCTTTGTCGCGCTCGCGCCGGTCCGGCACGCCACCCAGGCCCGAAACGATCCATTGCCTGACGTTTCCCTCCAGGTGCAGCGCCAAGTTACCCACGCTGTTCGAGGCGGGATTGGCTCGCCACCAGATTTGTTCAGGGGAAAGCGCGCGCACACAGGCCTCAATGCGCGGCCCATGAACTTGAAGGAGCAAGCGGCAGGCCTGAGCCAGAAATGGCCGGGCAAGGTCTGTAGGGGTGAGTTTCATGAAGATTTCCTTTTCTTTCGGAGGCGGATACTCTCCATCAGGCTGGCCTTCCATGCCCTGTCTTCCCAGTAGGTCAGCCAGAGATAGAAAGTGGCGTAACTTCGCCATCCAGGCCAGCGCTCGGCCAGTTTCTCCACTCGATCTGCAGAGGGCTGTAGGCGAAGTCCGTAAAGGTCACGAATCACCTTCTGCAAGCCCACGTCGGCGGCGGGGAGGCAATCAGGGTGCCCCAGCGCCCGCAGGCCCACGTACTGGGCCGTCCAGGGGCCCACGCCCTTCTGTCCCATGAGCTTGGCGTGGGCCAGCGCGGGGTCGAGGTCGCGGAGGCCTTCCAAGTCCAGACTGCCGTCCAGCGTCGCGCGCGAAATGTCGATCAGGTAGCGGGCCTTGGGCCCGGAAATCTGCAGGCGGCGCAACTCGCCGGGCGTGGTGATGGCCAGGGCGGCAGGCTCGGGAAGGGCGTTATAGCCGCGACCCTCAAACTCCACGCGTCCGCCGTAGGTTTCAATCAAGGCCTTCTTCACTTGGTGTGCAAAGCTCAGGTTCACCTGCTGCTCGAGTACGGCAAAAATCAGCGTTTCAAACACCGTGGGCGTTTGCGGAATGCGCACGCCTCGAAAGCGCTCGCAGAGGCAGCCCAGCACGGGGTCGGCTTTGGCCACTTCGTAGAAGGGGGTCAAGTCAAGGTGGGCGGAGAACTGGCGCTCAACCTGAGTTGCAACGGCGCGCCGCATAGTATCATCCGACCGTCCGTCCAGGATGCGAACTTGCAGGGCGGGTTTCTTCCGCTCGATTTCTTCGCGGACTCCGTAGAGCACCAGATGCCCGCCGACGTCCGCCACGCGCCGGTATTCTCCTTCCTCAAAGTAATCAAGCAGAGGAGGGAAGGGCTGCCCCTTGAGAAGCCCGGGCGGGCTGAGAATGAATCGCAGCGTGCGGGCAAGGTCGAATGGCTCTCGAGGCATTAGCAGCCCATAACTTGGTACGAACGGAGGCAAAGTGGACATGGCAGCCGGCTATCCTCTTTTGTTGCGCTAACCAGGGCGCATGCCATTCTGCCTCAGTCATCCTTCCGCTGCAAGCTAGTAGACGGCGATGTTGCTCTGCTTGCGTAACGGTGTCTAAGGTTGTATCTTTAATGAGGCCTTGCGCATCCATAAAGGTGGGACAGTAAGCCCGGCTGGTACAAGGATTTTGCAGCCTGGGAAAGAGTCTGACGGCGTGCAATCGACGGAGACGGCCCGCTGATGTCTTACGTATGGCGCAGGCCAGGTGGAGCAGGGCGCACCTATGAGCGAACCGCAGGCGGCCACACTGGCTGGAGACGAGTCTGTCCTGGTGAGCGGGGCGAAGGCGGGCAACTACGCCGCCTTTGAGGAACTCGTCAACCGATACGAGAAAAAAATCTATCGGCTCGGCATGAACATCACGGGAAACCCCGAAGATGCCGAAGATGTGCTCCAGGATACCTTCCTGAAGGCCTTTGAGCATCTCCCCGAATTCCGGGAGGATTCGCGTTTCTACACCTGGATCGTGCGCATTGCGGTGAATGAAGCGCTGATGAAGCTACGGAAGCGCCGATCCAGTAAAGAAGTTCCTTTCGAAGAAACCGAGGACCAGAACGGCGAGGTTATGGTTCGGGATTATGCGGACTGGAAGCCCAATCCTGAACAAATACTGGCAAGGGAAGAGATGGAGCAAATACTGCGCAATGCCATTCAGGCCCTTCCCCCCGGTTTCCGCACAGTCTTTTACCTGCGCGACGTGGAGGGTCTCGACACCGATGAGACAGCGCAGTTACTTAACCTGAGTGCCGGTGCGGTGAAGGCCCGGCTTTTCCGGGCACGCCTGCGGCTCCGGGAAGAGTTGAGTAAAGTTCTGAGGCGAGGATGACTTTGTTGAACTGCAAGAAGGCGGTCAATCAACTTTCCAGTTATCTCGATGGTGAGCTTGACGAGGAACTGAAACAAACTCTCGAAGCTCACCTCGGCAAGTGCCACCACTGCCACGCGGTGTTTGACACTACGCGCAAAACGATCGAGCTTTATTGCGATGGCAAGCTCTTCCCTTTGCCGGATGAGGTTCGCGGCCGGCTGCACGCAGCTCTAAAGCGCCGCGCGCAACGAGTCTGATTCCTCAGTCGAGAAAGTCGAGAGTCGAAAAGTCGAAAGCTCCACTCCTCCAATGTCCCACATCATCCACTCAGTCGAGTACGTTGCTAGTCGAAGAGGCAAAGCTCGACTCCTCCAACGACCCACATCTTCCGCTCAGTAAAGAAAGTCGAGAACTCGATCGAGCCTTACACTTCTCGACTCTCAACTCTCGACTTTCTCGACTGACCGTGAAATCGGTTGCGCCAGGAGAGAGTTTGTGCTAGTAATAGTGCGACTGTCGGTAGTGGATTTAATCCCTGATTTCGATATTGACGCCGTTCGAAGCGTGAAAGCTCGGTCTGAAGGAGCCTCGGAAAGCTAGGGTGCGTCCAAACTATTCCAAAAGGAGGGAACGAATAAATGGCATTCTGTGCAAAATGTGGAACTCCGTTGGCCGAAGGAGTAAGTTTCTGTGCATCGTGCGGTACCCCGGTGGGTTCAGCCGCAGGTGGTCCGGCGGCGCCGGCCGCTGCGGGGACGGCAATGTCCTCCAATGTTGCTGGATTGCTGACTTACATTTTGGGCTTTATCACTGGCATCATCTTTTTGGTGATCGAGCCTTACAAGAATGATAAGTTCGTGCGCTTCCACGCCTTCCAGTCCATCTTCTTTAACGTGGCGCTTATCGTGTTCTGGATTGCGTACATGATTCTGGTTAGTATTCTGAGCTTCGTGACGCTCGGACTTATCGCTATGGTCATGGGTCTGGTGGGGTTTCTAATCTGGCTGGCCATCCTCGCCTACTGGATTTTCCTGATGTATAAGGCCTACAACAACGAGCTTTATAAGATTCCGTTCATTGGGGATCTGGCCGCCAAACAAGCGGGTTAAGTGACCCGAGGAGTGTGGACCCACGGCTGCCGTAATTTGCGGACTCGCGGGTTGCGCCTTTTTCCCGCCTCAAGAGGTGTAACCCGCTCCCGTCCATCATTGACGGGTGGCAACGCACGTAGCGCCGGTCCCGCAC
>JBAVYG010000841.1:0-1799 GCA_049698675.1 Terriglobia bacterium | reverse complement strand
CCGTATCTCCGAGCGTCCGGAAGAAGGAGTAAGAGTCGCTTTCAGCCAGGTACCACGCGGGGTCCATTCCCAGAATCTGGGCGCGAGAAACAGTCTGGCCGTCCGCCACGGCGCCGCTGGTTGGGCTGTTGCCATCGCGCCCGTCGGTACCTGCACTCAAGACCACCCGGTGCTGTCCGGCAATGGACTGGGCCGCGTAAAGCACGTAGGCTTGATTGCGCCCACCCACTCCCGGGCCGGTAACGCGGCAGGTGACTTCGCCGCCTACGATGGAGCAAACCGCATGTCCCTTGTGCGTGTCAGCCAGCGCTTTGAGCGAGACGAGGTTCGTCTGGGCCACCTGCCGGTAGTCCGCGTCCCATGGGCTGGAATCAATCTCGCTCACAAATCCGAGTTTTTCCGCTGCTGCCCTGGCAGCCTCCACGGCATCGCGGTTGGAGAGCAGGCAGAAGTAATGGGAATTCTTGAAGCGCTCGTCGCCCGGCTTGGGAGTTTCTTCCAGAGTGTGCTCCAGGAAATGTTTCCGGATGCTGGGTGGAAAGTGGGACACCAGCCCGTTTTGCTCCGCGAGCGCGTAAGCCTGCTCCGTCGTTGACTCGTCGGGAAGGGTCGGGCCTGAGGCGACCATCGAGGAAAGCTGCTCCGGCACGTCGGAAATGTAAATGGTGAACTGCTGCGCGGGGTACGCTCGAACGGCGAGGCGCCCGCCTTTCACGGCCGAGGTGTGCTTACGGAGGACGTTGATTTGCTCAATGGGCAATCCGCAAGTGACCAACAGGCGGTTGAACTCGCGCAGGTCAGACAGTGAAACAGCGGAATCAAAAGGTTGCTCGAATATGGCCGAACCACCACCCGAAACAAGGAAGATGACGGCGTCATCCGGAGTCAGATTCGAAACCAGCTCCAGCGCGGCGCGCGCTCCCTCAAGCGTTCCCGTCTGCGGGTAGGGATGGCCCCCCAAAAAATACCGGAAACGGTCAAGTTTCCTAGCAGGCTCTCGGGGCGAAACGCAGACGCCAGCCTCGACCCGGCCGCCCAGGATTTCATCCAGCACAGCCGCCATGCGGTTGGCAGCTTTTCCGAAGGCCACCACGCGAGGAGGACGCGCCAGGGGAAGGGAGAATTCACCCGCCTTGAGCAGCTCGCCTTCGCCCTTCAGTTTGGCCAACATGGCCGAGCGAACGTCCAATGCGGCCATCGCATCTAAAAAAACCTGAATGGCCAGTTGCTTTCCGCGGGAGTATTCAAGCTCGGAAAGCGTAGCGGATTGGGCAGCCTGGGTCATATGAGTTTTGCCAAAGCATCAACGCCGGCCTGCGCCACTTGTACGTCCTCTTCCTCGGTGCCTGCGCTCACTCCAATTCCACCCACACATTGGCCGTCCACCATCAGCGGCAGGCCGCCTCGAATGCAAGTGAGCTTTCCGCCGGTCGCCAGCGGCAACCCCAGTGAAAGAAGGACGCTGGGTTCGGCGGACGACGGCGCGGGACCTGTGGGAGAGCGGCGCAGGGCGGCGGCACGGGCCTTGGTGAGCGCCACCTCGACCGAGGAGAGCTTGGCGCCGTCCATGCGAGCGAAGACAAGCAGGTGACCACCCTCATCTACAAGGGCGATATTCTGCGCCACGTTGATCTCCCGAGCTTTGTTTTCAGCAGCGGCCAGGATGGCGCGCGCCCCTTCAAGCGTCAAACGTATATTGTTGCGTGTGAGCATAAGAACATTATTAGGAAGTGGACGAGGAAAGGCAAGGGCAGGTTTCAGGAGTCAGGTTCCAGGTTTCAGGTTTCAGGTGTCAGGGA
>JBAVYG010000840.1:0-1558 GCA_049698675.1 Terriglobia bacterium | reverse complement strand
GGCTGGGGTAAGCACGCCCCGGTTACTCTACAAGGTATGGGTCAAAGACGGGCATGAGGAACTCGTTCGCGGGGCAGTGTTCGCCGACCTGGATGCACGGGCACTTCGCAATGACCTGGTCGCTGCCGGCAGTGACCTGAACATCGAGAACCGGGTACTGAATGTTCCGCACAGCATCGTGACTCCTTCAATCTTGTTCGATGAGCTGGAAGTAAAGCGCCAGGATATACAAAAGTCAAAGCTCCCAGAATATCCTGCTCCGCCAGCGGCCCGGAGCCACTAACAGGATGCTGAAAAACGTTTGTGAAGGTTGTCATTCCGAGCGGAGCGAGGAATCTCGCTCTGGACGTAAGGGACTTGCGAGATTCCTCGTCGTCCCGCAGGGCGGGACTCCTCGGAATGACAGGCTAGACGGGTTTTTCAGCATCCTGCTAAGCAGCTCGCGCAGGCTTTCGCGCCTCTCGAGACTCTGTCGCTTGCGGCCCGAGAACCGGAGGCGGCCGCAGAGTTCAGAAGTTCACTTTACCTTCGACGCCGCGCGGGATTGAGCTTAAACTATCTGTGCCCAGGACTTTGAGTTACCGGCACAATGATGGGGCCTCGACAGATCGTCCGACGGCCTCAACGCCGTGAGGATTGATGCGCCCCTTACTCACCCACTTCAGACTTCATTCCGGTTTCAGTCCCTTTGCGACCCTCATCCTTTTATTCCTCACTGTCATTCCCGCTACGCCAGGCCACGCGGAACAGTGGCAAAAGCTCAACGTGCAGGGATACGTCAACGATTTTGCCGGCGTGCTCGACCCGGCAACGGTGGAAGGACTTACGCGCCTGTGTACGGAAGTCGATCAAAAAGCCAAGGCCCAGATCGCGGTGGTCACTATCAAGACTCTGGAAGGCGACGCGGTGGAAGACTTCGCCAATCACCTTTTTCAGAAGTGGGGCGTCGGGTACAAGGGGACGGACCGTGGCGTGTTGGTCCTACTTGCCACTGATGATCACAAGTACTACACGGAGGTCGGCTACGGCCTCGAACCCATCCTTCCTGACGGCAAGGTGGGTGGTTTCGGACGCGATATGGTTCCGCTGTTGCGCCAGGGCGACTATAACGGCGCCGTCCTGCAAATGGCGAGCCAGATCGCCGAGGTAATTGCGCAGGACAGTCACGTTTCCCTGGATAATCTGGCCCAATCCCGTGCCGCGGCTCCTCCTGGCCGCAAAGGGCAGGGGCAACAATTGCACCTGACGGCCGGGCAGATTATTGTTCTTCTCATCATTTTGATTGTCGCGGCGCCCATCCTACTCAGGTTGCTTGGCCCTTGGTTCTTATTGTCCTTGTTAACTGGAGGCATAGGGCGTGGAGGCTCGGGCGGTTGGGGTGGTGGCGGGTTTGGCGGAGGCGGCGGAGGCTTCGGGGGTTTTGGTGGAGGTTCCTCGGGCGGGGGCGGAGCCGGCGGGAGCTGGTAACAAACAACCCCATAGAGACACAATCCAGGAGCGAGAACCATGAGGGCAGATCAGCACCTGACAGAACTAGTAACCCGATTGAAGAATGGCG
>JBAVYG010000839.1:0-2120 GCA_049698675.1 Terriglobia bacterium | reverse complement strand
GCAATCCCGTCATATTCCTTCCCTTCCACGCCATCCAGTACGACCAACTGCTTGCCGCCACGCATTGCCACATAAGCCACGCGTTTGCTGTCCGGGCTGAAAACGAGACTCCCAATCCCGTCATATTCCTTCCCTTCCACGTCATCCACTACGACCGACCACTTGCCGCCACGCTTTGCCACATAAGCCACGCGTTTGCTGTCCGGGCTGAAAACGGGAGCGCCCTTCCCAATCCAGTCATATTCCTTTGCTTCCACGGCATCCACTACGACCAACTGCCTGTCGCCACGCTGTGCCGCATAAGCCACGCGTTTGCTGTCCGGGCTTACAGTGAGAGTCGCAAAGATTAAGCCAGGGTGGGACTTCCCCAATGAAACCTCTCTGGTTGCCAAGGTGGCTCTTACCAGCCGGAAACCAGCAATCAGGGAGAGCGCCCGCGCCCCCGCTCCGCACACGAAATCCACAACAACTCGCACCTTGCTGCGCTGCATGTCGCTGTCCTCTAACCAAGTTGTCGCTGGCTGGCGGCAAAGATGGCACTAATGGAACATCATGTCAAGCTGATTGAGCCACACAGCGGCAGGGGAGCGTTTTCGGGCGGCCCCTGGGTTGTCCCTGAAGCCTTGCTGGCCTTCAGCGATTGAAATCCGCGTAAGCAGCGTGAAGCGGGTCCGTTGAAGTTTGGGCTTGCCAACGACAGAATGATACTTTAGTATCACTTTTATGAAAACTCAACTGGTTACAACATTGAAGCGGAACGCCACCAAAATTCTCACGCAACTGGTCAAAGATCAGTCTCCGGTCCTCATCACCCAACACGGAATGCCAACTGCCTATCTGGTCGATGTTGTCACCTTCGAAGCCCTTCAAAATCGGATGCGACTTTTGGAAGGTATAGCGCGCGGCGAAAGAGCAATCCAGGAGGGGCGGATCTCCACCCACCTCCAGGCGAAACAACGATTAAAGCGATGGCTAAAGTAATCTGGGCTGATTCGGCGATTCTGGATTTGGATGCGATTGCAGATTATATTGCTTTGGACAAACCTGCGGCTGCTCGTCAACTGGTCCAACGGGTATTGGAGGCCGTTGAAGTGCTTCAGAAATTTCCCCAGATGGGCTCCCTTCCAACTGAACTGCTTGGTTTACCTTATCGCCAGTTAGTCGTGTCTCCTTGCCGTATTTTCTATCGGGTAGAGAAAAAGGTCGTCTACGTCGTTCATGTTTTGCGAGGAGAGCAACTGCTTCGAAGAGAATCATTCCCCGCTCAACCTCGGGTATCAGAATCTCCTGGCGAGTAGGGTCCGGCTCGGGTGGGCTGCACCGCGCCTCCACTTCCGCCGGAGGCTTCAGTCGGCGGCCCAGCGTAGCCTTCCGTAGCAAGTCGATGGCCCGAAGCATGGTACCCAGCGGTCGGCATGTCTTGGACTCCTGCCGCGTCGCACCAGCGATTGTAGAAAGTGATAAAATCTCCAGTGACGTGAAACTTAGAGCCTTGCCATTCTTGTGGTGCAGTCTGGCGTTATTCATCGGAGGTTGCCCGAAGCGGCAAGCCCCCTCGCGAATCGTGTACGTTCCTTCGCCACCGCCCGCGGCTACGCAGGCTTCCGCCGCAAGCGCGCCGTCCATGGTCATTGAAGAGCCGGCGCCGCCCGAAGAGCCCCCAGCGCCTTCGCCTCAGCCAACCACCAATCCTGAACCAGCGCGGCGGCGGCGCGTGCTGCGGAGGGAAGCACCGGCCGCAGCCGCTGAAAACACCCCTGAAACGACCGAGCCGCCCACTCCCCAGGTGCCCTCATTGGAGCCGCGCGAGAGTTCTGCCCAGGGTGCGGCTCTGCGCCGCCAAATCCAAGGGTTGCAGGATGACGTCCGGCAGCGAATCGCCAAACTCAGCCGAGCGGGACTATCCGGCGCGGATCGCAAAACCCTCGACGATGCGCGAACCTTCTTCGCACAGTCCACTCGGGCTCTGAACGACTCAGACCTCCAACGCGCGCTTAACCTGGCGCGTAAGGCCTCACTGCTGGTCTCGGCGCTCGAACGGTGAGGGCCTGTGACAGGGTCATGTCACACTTAATTGTCTACAAGGCCGATTCGCTTGAACCCCCTCACCCCCTGTCCCC
>JBAVYG010000838.1:0-8298 GCA_049698675.1 Terriglobia bacterium | reverse complement strand
AAAGAGAAGTCCCGATTAAAGACGAGGACACAACTGAAACCCTCTCCGAGCGTTTGAGCGGCGTGGGCGCAGATTTGATGGCGGAAACCTTGCCCAAGCTCATTCGGGCTGAGATTCAACCCCAACCTCAGAATCATGCCCAAGCCACATTCGCCCCGATTTTGAAAAAGGAAGATGGCCGAATCGATTGGATGCTCAGGGCGGAGGAAATCCGGTGGCGCGTGCGTGGACTAAGACCATGGCCCGGAGCTTATACAACCTTTCGGTCCAAGAATCTCCACATCTGGTCGGCCGCTCCCGTCCCAGGCCAGGCTGGGCCGGGAGATGAGCCTGGTACGCTTCTTCCCGATCGCGGGAATCTGTGCGTGGTGTGCGGCCTGGGAACGCTCCTGGAAGTCCATGAGCTTCAGCTCGAAGGCCGAAAACGTCTGCTGGCGCGGGATTTCCTGAACGGTGTGCGCCCCTCATCCGGCGAAAAGCTGGGGGTTTAACCGAGGCCATCCTTGCCGATTTCGCCCGCCCGAACAACTGCCTATCGTATTCTCCGGCGCGTGCAAGCGGGCCGGGGGTTTGGTGTGGACCTGCTGCAAACCCAGGAAGTCTCCGCGCTCAAAGAAGCAGACCGGCGACTAGCGACTGAACTCGTGATGGGTGTTTTGCGCTGGCGCGGGGAGCTGGACTTCCAGATTAGAGAGGTTTCTGGGAAGCCTGTGGAGCGCCTTGACCCGGAGGTGGCGACGATACTGCGCATGGGGGTTTACCAGATTCAGTTCCTCGAAAGGGTGCCGAAAGCAGCGACGGTGAATGAAGCCGTGGAGATGACGAAAGCTGCTCACAAGCGGTCAGCGACGGGATTAGTCAATGCGGTGTTACGCCAATGCCCGCCGGGCAGAAGCGCCATAAGGCCGCGACGGTTCGATGAGTTGGACAAAGCAATGCTGGCTAGTGTGCGGCGCGCGACTCCTGCCTGGTTGCTCGAGCGCTGGGCGAACAGTTTTGCGCAGGGGGGGATGGCCGGAGATGACGTGGCCTTGCGCTTGGCTTGGGCGAGCACCCAAGTCCCTCCTACAGCACTTCGAGTGGTAGAGCTTGCACAAGACATTCCCCGCCTGCGCGAGGAGTTGGCGGCGGAGGGGATGAAAACCAGGCCGGGGAAGTTCTCGGATCGCGCCCTGGTGGTTGAATCAGGGAATGTGCAGGCGTCCCATGCTCTGAGGCAAGGGCGGGTGGTCATTCAGGATGAAGCCTCGCAGCTTGTTGCAGACCTGCTGGCGCCGCAAGTGGGGTGCCGAGTCCTTGATTTGTGCGCCGCCCCGGGCATTAAGGCTGGCCAAATCGCGCAGGCGCTCGGGAGCGGCACTCTCGTGACCTGCGATCTGAGCGCCTCGCGGCTGCACACCATGACAAGGCTGCTCCCGCATTGGCTTCCGAAAGAGGTCCGGTGGCTGGCGGTTCGACTCGATGCGACGCAAGCGCTCCCCTTTCGTTGCCCATTTGAGCGAATTCTTCTGGACGCGCCTTGTTCGGGAACGGGAACGCTGGCGCGCAACCCGGAGATCAAATGGCGGCTTCGACCGGCGGAGTTGACCCGTTTGGCAGAGGCTCAGGTGAAGATGCTCAAGAGTGCGCTCGGCTCTCTCTCCTTAGCGGGGCGTCTGGTTTATGCCACATGCTCGCTGGAGCCGGAGGAAAACGAATGCGTCGTCGAACGCGTACTTGAAGAATCTCCAGAGTACCGAATCGTTTCGCCGGCAGAGCTCAAATCTGAGTACCCTGCGCTCAGCCCACTGTTTGATCCTCAGGGGTACTTGCGCACTCGCCCTGATTTGCACCCCATGGACGGCTTTTTTGCTGCTGTGATCGTGAGGAAGAATCAATGACACACACCCTGAGCTCGGAGGAGACCTGCCATGACACACAAGGATCTGCAACTCGCGTTTGCTGTTCGTTTTTTGGCGCTCTGCGCGGTGATGGAAATGGCCACCTTAACCCTCGTTCCCTTTTCCCTCAGCGCGCAAACTCCCACGACCGAAACATTTCAGCGCGATCCTAAGCAGGCCATCGACGAATCCTACACGCAGCTCATCAGGAAGTACACCACCGCGCCGGCCTTGAATTCGCCTCTTACCGATTACCTTCCGGCGTCCAGTTCCATCCCAACTCCCGCGAAAGTTTTGGGGGATGTGGCCGGTGCGCCCGACGTTTTACCCTATGCGGAAGAGACTTACCGATATTTTCGCTTGCTTGCGGCTGCCAGCCCGCGGGTGAAGGTCTTCACGATCGGCCATACCGAGGAAGGGCGCGAGATGATCGCCGTCGCGGTCGCCGATGCGTCGCTGCTTACTCAAGCCAAAGAGAACGGCGCACGTCTGGCGCAGCTTGCCGATCCCAGGAGCCTGCAACTGGATGACGCCAAGGCGCAGGCCCTGATCAGCCAGTCGTTTCCGGTTTACTACATCACCGGCGCCATCCATTCGCCGGAAACCGGCGCGCCCACCGCACTGATGGAACTGGCTTACCGCCTGGCTGTAGACAACGCCCCCTACGTGCAATACATTCGCTCTCACATGATCACGCTGATCACCCCGGTGGTGGAAGTGGATGGGCGTGACCGCATGGTGGACATCTACAAATGGCATAAAGCGCATCCTGGCCAGAACTGGCCGCGCCTGCTCTACTGGGGCCACTATATCGCCCACGACAACAATCGCGATGGCATGGCCATGACGCTCGACCTTACGAAAAACGTTCTGAACACCTATCTCGAGTGGCATGCGCAAGTGCTTCACGACCTGCACGAGTCCGTGCCGTTTCTCTACGACAACACCGTGGGTGATGGACCTTACAATTCGTGGATCGATCCCATCCTGATTGGCGAGTGGTCGATGCTCGCTTCCGACAACATGGCGCGCATGCAAAGTTTTGGCATGCCGGGCGCGTTCACACATGGAAACTTCGATACCTGGAGTCCCGGCTACCTGATGTTCCTGGCCGGCTTACATAACGGCATCAGCCGCCTGTACGAAACTTTCGGCAACGGCGGCGCGGACACAGAGAAGCGCGTGTTATCACCTGATCAGTATTCGCGCACGTGGTACCGGCCCAATCCGCCTTACCCAACCGTTTTGTGGTCCCAGCGCGACAACAATAACTATGAGCAAACTGCGCTGCTTACCACCCTCTCTTACTTTGCGCACAACGCAAAGCTCTTCCTGAACAACTTCTACTTGAAAAGCAAGCGCTCGGTCGAGAAGCCCGGCAATGCGGGGCCTGCCGCTTACGTCCTGGCGCAGGATGACCGGTCTTGGAACCGTCAGATGCAGTTGTTGAAAGTGCTGGCGTTACAGCACGTCGAGATACAGCGCCTGACGCAAGCGGCAACGGTCGCGCTGCCTCCGCCTTCCCGCAAGGACGGAGAAGAACCAAAGCCGGGCACGCCGCCACCGCCTTCCTCCCAAACGTTCCCTGCTGGCAGCTTTATCATTCGCATGGACCAACCATTCTCGCGTGTAGCAGATGCTCTGCTCGATCGCCAGTTCTGGTCGCCCGAAGACCCGCAGAAGGCCCCCTACGACGACACCGGCTGGTCTTTCGGAGATCTTTTCAACGCCAAGGTGTCGCGCGTCACCGACCGCGGCATCCTTTCCGCGCCGATGTCACCAGTCCCCGACCTCAGCCAAATCCCGGCGGTCGAAGTCGGACCAGGACCTTTCTATGTTGTGAATAACTCGGCTCAGGTCAGTCTGGCTTCGCTGGTTTATGCGTTGCAGGGTTTCGCGGATGTGTCTATCTGCGAAGAAAACTTCGAAAGCGGCGGGCACAAATTCGCAGCCGGTTCGCTCATTATCGGCCGCGTGGAAGCGTCAAAACTGAAGTCTTTGTTGCAGCAATTCGATCTGGCTGCCGTCAGTATTGCCAGCCAGCCATCCGTAAAGGTTCACTCTGCCGCGGCTCCCCGCATTGCTTTCATGCACACGTGGCTCTCCACGCAAACGGAAGGTTGGTGGCGCATGGCGTTCGATAAATTGCACGTGCCGTTCGCTTACATCAGCACGCAAACCGCATCGAAAGAGGCGGATCTGCGCTCGAAATACGATGTCATTGTTTTCGCGCCGGTGGCCCACACATCCGCTCAGCAGATTGTGGGCGGCCTGCCTATGTGGGGAAATGCATTGCCTTGGCAAACCAGCTCGCTCACTCCGAATCTGGGAACACTGGACTCGACTGAAGACCTGCGCCCCGGCTTAGGCGAAGCGGGCGTGGCCCATCTGAAAGATTTCGTGCAACAAGGCGGCTTGCTGATTACATCGGAAGACACGGCCCAGTTCGCCATTGACGAAGGGCTGGCGCCGGGAGTCTTTGTGGCGCCGCGAAAAACCCTGAAGGTTGTGGGCAGCGTTTTGAATTCTGCGGTGGTGGATAACAAGCACCCCGTCGCGTATGGCTATGACGGCGCGGTACCTTTGTATAGCGCCGATGGCTTGGCCTTCACCGTGAGCAATCTCACTGTGAACCGTGATATCCTCACCGCAAAGGAATACAAGCGCCCGACCGGTCGCGGCGGTCCGGATGAAGAGGACACTCCCGAAGGCCGGCCCGCTGAGAAAGCTCCGCCCTTGCCGGCTCCGAAACCCTGGCAAGCCACTCCCCTCAATGAAGATCAGGAACGTAACAACCCATTCTTGATTCCTGCTGAATACCGGCCCCAAGTCATTCTGCGCTATGCGGCCGTGAAAGACTTGCTTTTGTCCGGTCTGCTCGAAAATGGCGATCCCGTGGCCGAGCATCCGGCTGTCGTCCAGGCCCACTTCGGCAAGGGAGATGTGCTGCTCTTCGCCAACAACCCTGTGTATCGAGGGGAGACCGTCGGCTCCTACGCGCTGATTTTCAACTCCATCATCAACTTCGGTCATTTGAAGTAAGGCAAGTGTGCGCTACATTCAAAATGCGACATCACCGAAGCCTGCCACCGGGCGTCGCCGGCATCGGTGTGTGGTAAAATAACCAGCGAATACCGCAAGAGAAGGAGGGAGCGATCGACCTGAAAGACAGATTCCTCACCCCTCCGTGGCAATGATCATCTGTAACCAAGGAGTAACAATGCCGAAACATAGGGTGCATTTTTCAATGCTACTTTTGTTGGCTCTGGTGGCATCCGTTCCCCAGGTGGGCCAATCCCGGACTGCCAGGAAAGGCAAGTTGCTTTACATGACTCTGACCAAGGGATATCACCACCAAAGCGTGGAGTTATCCAAGCAAATTGTGAAGGAAATTGGAGAGAAGTCCGGGGCCTTTGACACGACAGTGACGGAAGATGTCGGCGCATTCACGAAAGAGAACCTGAAGACTTATGACGCGGTCATGTTCAATACCACCGGAGAACTGCCCATGACCGACGAAGAGAAGAGTGCTTTCGTGGATTTCATACGCTCCGGGCATGGTTTCGTAGGCGTTCACAGCGCCACCGACACCTTCTATGCCTGGGCCACCTACGGCGACATCATCGGAGGATGGTTCAATAACCATCCCTGGCATGAAATGGTGACGATTGAGGTTGTAGACCCCAAGAGCAATCTCGTGGGCTTTCTCGGAAATTCCTTCCAGATCAACGATGAGATCTATCAGATCAGCGACTTCAAAGCTGAAACGTCGCATGTTCTTTTGCAGCTTGATCCGAAGTCAGTGAACACCCAGAAAGAGGGCGCGCGCATCAGATATTACGGATGGCCGGTAGCCTGGACGCGCATGTTTGGAAAGGGCCGAGTTTATTACAACAGCCTCGGCCACGAGGAAGCAGTGTGGAAAGACCAGCGGTACCAGGAAATGCTCCTGAACGGCATCAAGTGGGTCATGGGGCAAATCAACTAATGGGGACGGCAAGCCGTCCCCCTACGGTTGTAGGGGTAGGGCTTGCCCCACCCTCGACCGCGGACCTCAAAATCGGAGGTCCGTGCTACCGGGGTTGCGCTTTTCTCTTGACAGGAGAAATGCGGCACTGCTATACGAAAAGAAGCGGCCTTTTGCCAGTCGAGTTTTGGTGAGATGCCGTGGGAAAAGGTTCAACCTCGTTAGGCGAGGTTACCACGCAAACATAAGCCACTGCCCGGAAACCCGGAGACGGGCCAACGGGTGGAGCAGGCAAGGCCGGCTTAAGGCTTTGTCTAATGTGGCTGTTCCGGGTTACGGGACACTACGTTGTGTGGAGCCAAAGCTCTCACCAGGAGGTTTGAGAAACCGGGTTTGTACAACCTGGTTTTCCAGGATCGCCCCTGCGGAGTTTTCGCTCCCAGGGGCGTTTTGCTTTTGGGGCATTTTCTATGGAATGGGTAGTCCTGTGGTTGGAATCCATGACTTCATAATCGGGAAGCGCGCGGGATGGCGCTGGACGTTGTGCGGATGGCTGGGAGCGGTGTGGCTTCTGGTGTCGATGGCCGCGCCCTCCGCTCGCGGGCAGGAAAGTTCCCCCCCAGACCAGCCCGGGAACGCGACCAACTCGACGCCGCCAGATAGCCAGCCTTGGAACCTGCACATCCAATCCACCGTTGGTGCTCAAGGCCACCCTTCTTTCCCTGCTGAATATACTGGCCTGAACAGCCTTACGCCTGGCGCCCAGGTCAGAGACACCGTGTCCGTGGATGTGACGGGCGGCATGCGCTTGTGGCGCGGGGGAGAGTTTTTCGCGGACGCCCTCATGTGGCAAGGATACGGCCTGAGCAGCACGCTCGGTGTCGCGGGGTTTCCGAATGGCGAGGCGTATCGAGTCGGCAAGACTTATCCGGATGTCTACCTCTGCCGCGCTTTTATCCGCGAGACGATCGGCTTCGGTGGGGAAAAGGGAGCCGCCGATGACGCGCCGTTCGGATTGGGAGGTACAAAGGACGTTCGGAACCTGACGTTTACTGTAGGCCACTTCAGCGCCACAGATATATTTGACGCCAACGCCTACGCCAAGGACGGCCGATCCCAGTTCATGAATTGGACCTTGATAACCAATGGTGCCTGGGATTATCCGGCCGACTCGCTGGGATTTACGAATGGCGCCGCGGTCGAATTGAATACCCGCGCATGGGCCGGGCGGCTGGGCATATTCCAGGTGTCGGAAGTCGCAAACGGAATTCGCATGGACTGGAACTTGGCCAAGGCCTGGTCCGCGGTGGCGGAGGTCGAGAGGCGATATTCACCTAAAGGACATGCGGGGGCTATACGTCTGCTTGCCTACGACACGCGGGCGCACATGGGAAGCTACCAGGAGACCCTCAATAATCCGACCCTCGGCGCGAATATCACGCTCACGAAGGCGTACCGATACAAGTACGGCTTTGGCATCAATCTGGAGCAGGAAATCCGCAAGAATCTCGGGGTCTTCGCGCGCCTGGGTTGGAGCGATGGCAAAAACCAGACGTGGGAGTTCACCGACGTGGATCGCACAGCCACGGCGGGGCTTAGCCTGAAAGGGACGTGGTGGCGCCGCTGGCAGGACACGGTAGGCCTCGGCGTGGCCGTCAACGGCATCAGCGCCGCCCATCGGCAGTTCCTTGCGGCTGGTGGTCTCGGAATTACGGTCGGCGACGGAGCCCTCGACTACCGCTCGGAGCGCATCGGCGAAGCGTATTACAACTGGAAGATCGCGAAACACTTCGAGTTGACTCCGGATTATCAATTCGCCCAGAACCCGGCCTATAACCACGCTCGCGGGCCTGTCAATCTCTTGGCCCTGCGGTTGCACACCGAGTTTTGATTTGGCCGAGGCCATCGACGAGCAGAACTCAGGAGTCAAAAGTCAGGAGTCAGAAGACAGAAGTCAGGAATCAGAAGTCGGAATGCGCCGGGCTGGGGTAAATAGGAAGAATGCAAGGCAGAATTCACCATTTACTATTCACTATTCATAATTTCCCTCCCAGCCCTAACCCGGCTTTTTCAACGGACCACGGACCAAGGACAACTGACTCCTGACTCCTCAATCCTGAATTCTACTTGACAAACGTTTGGCCCCTACGTATTAAGAGAGACGGCATCAGTCCAAGGCTGAAGAACGCGAGAATCGAATCATGATCTACTTCACTGAACTTGAACATCTCCCCATCTATGGCGTGAAGGGAGAATACCTGGGCAGACTGGAAGACCTTTGTGTCGACCCCAGCCAGAATGCCTTGCGGGTTGCATCCTATCTTGTCAAGACGCCCAAGAAGACCCTCATTTGCATTTCCCACGAACAGATGCAATCCCTCTCCGTGCGCGCCGGCCAGACCCGAGTTCCGCGCGAGGAAGTGCGTTGCTATGCTCCCGACGAAGGTTTGC
>JBAVYG010000837.1:0-8463 GCA_049698675.1 Terriglobia bacterium | reverse complement strand
CTCCCGATTAAGCACCAGCAGCAGATCGGCGGGGTGCTGTTTCCGCCTCCCTCCCGAGATATACTTCACGTCCCACCATACAAAATCTTTCATGAAAAAACGGGAACTGAATTCCCCGATTAGCTTTTCAAGAGCGCGGCCACGCTGTATATTCATGGCTGTCAAATCCCGATCCTCTCCACATCGCCCACGCTGACGCCGTAATTGCGCCGGACGTAAAGGCCGGTGGTTCTCGCGTTGGATCGCCCGGTCATGCGCTGCGCGACGGCGGTCCTACCGGTTGACCTGCTGCAAAAGGCGCTCGTAGTCTTTCCGATAGTCAGGGTCTTGAGGCTTGAGTTCGTAGGCCGCGCGGTATTCTTGCAACGCGCCCTGGCTGTCGCCTCTCAGCTCGAGCGCAAGGCCGAGGGAGAAATGCGCGCCATCGAGGCTCGGGTTTAAGCGCAAGGCCTCGCGGTACTCTGCGATCTCGCCATCCTTATCGCCCTTCGTTCCAAGCGCATATCCCAGAAAGTAGTGGGCATCGTCATCTTTCGGGTTCAGGCGTAGCGCCTCGCGATATTCTCCGATTTCGCCGTCCAAGTCTCCCTTCTTGCCAAGCACCTCTGCGAGGCCGAGGTGCGCCCCCTCCTCCTCCGGGTTCAGACGCAGCGCCTCACGGAACTCCGGGACTGCCTCCTCAAAGTCGCCAATTTTATAGAGCGCCCAGCCGAGAACGTAATGCGCGTCTGGGTCCTCCGGGTCCAGACCCAGGACCTCGCGCTCTTCGGCAATCGCCCCGTGCCAATCGCGCCTGATCTCAAGCGTCGTGCCGAGGGCCTGGTGCGCAAGGAGATTCTTCGGGTCGAGACGCACCGCCTCGCGTAGTTCCGCAATCGCTCCGTCCCAATCGCTCTTCTTCCCCAGCGTCATCCCGAGGGCAGTGTGCAGTAGCGGGTTTTGAGTATCCAGACGAAGGGCGGCGCGATACTCGGTCTCCGCATCCGCATATTGCTTCTTCCGATGGTACTCTGCTCCACGCGCGGCGTGCCGCCGGATTTCCGTTTGCCGCACCTGGAGCGCCGGGTTCACATGCTCCGGCTTCGTCACCTTGGCACGCTTGAGCGCGCTAATTAGTTCGTCCTCGCCCCCTGCGGCACGCACGTCCGCGAGATAATCCTCGTTGGGCTCAAAGTCGAGGCCGCGCTCCTTCACCAGCATTGCCACGCGGTGGCTCGTTACCTGCCCGGCGAGCAGGGCGAAAACCTGCACCTGGTTCAGCGGCTTCTTCGCTCTCGCTGGCTCGGGCCGCTTGGCCGCGCGCAGCGCCTTAAGAAATGCCTCGCTCGCGCCTGCGGCCTTGAGGCTTTGGAGAAAATCCTCCGCTGGCGCGAAATCAATCCCGCGCTGCTCGATCAGCTTCGCGCCCGACTCGTCTCCGAGTCCGTCCCGCACTAGGCCTTGCACCTGGTCACGCGTGAAAGGCTTCTGCTGCGCCCAGGCAGACAGGGCAAAGACCAGCCCCATCGCCAGCATGAGAAGAGTCAGCGTTTTTCGGAATCCCATTGCGACCTCCCAAGCCTATCGTGGACTGATACCCACTGGTCGTCAATCATAGCGGAAAAGTCCAGAGCGAGATTCTTCGCTTCGCTGCGCTCAGAATGACAGCATGGCGGACGAGTCCACGGGGAGATTCTACCGCAAATCAGGGGAATTGCTACCTCGTGCCAGAGCGGGTCGTGCATGTACAACGGGGCGCGTGATCCGCTTCCATGTTCCGCTTGCGCCGCCTGGGAGTGGAAGGGCAGAAGTCAGGAGTCAGGAGCCTGTTTTCATGTGCCCGCCCTGAAGGGGCGCACTATAATGTTAGTGTAGTGTCCAGGAAATGGCTGGACAACGCGCCTTCTCGTAGCGCCGGCATCCTGCCGGCACATGCCACCGGGACGGTGGCGCTACATTGTCCACTTAATTAGTGGACACTACACTAGCCGCTCACTTGGCCGTGGGCTGGTTCCAGATCAGTTCCAGGGTGACGCCGCCGTGAGAGTCCGTATCCAGATAGGCGAAACGGCCTTTGCTTTTGGGTGTGTCCCAGCCCCCCCCCATCGAGGATGGAGCGCCTCTGGCCCCCAGCATCTTCAGGGCGGCGTCCATGTCCTGGACGGTGAAGCCGAGGTGGTGGAACCCTTCGCCGTGTTCCCGGAGGTATTCTTCATAAGTGTTGGGCCCCAGGGTTGACTGAACCCACTCAAAGGGCGTGTCCCCGAATCGCCCCCAGCCCAAATCCATTTCGAATTTTCCCGGTTGGCCGCGGTAGACGCGGTTCACGCTGACGTTGTGATCGAGCGCCAGCCCGCCAAACCCCAAGCTTTGCCAGTATTCTCCCACCTTCCTGACGTCGCGAACCACGAAGGCGTAATGGCCGATTTTGGTGAAGGGGGGGTCGTTTTCCAGGGTTTCTGCCTCGACGGGCGCAGGGCCGGCAGGATCGTAGTAAAGCGCCAGAGTCAGGCCGCCACCTTTGGCCGCGGTGTCGAGGTAGACGCCATGGCCTGTTCCCTTTGGTCCCGTCCATTGCGTGCGCTGCACGGCCTCCACGCCTTTGGATTGGAAGTATTGAATTTGTTGCTCGAGTTCCTGGTCGCTTTTGACAGCAAAGCCCAGAGCGAGGATGCCGTCGCCGTGTCGCTCGAGGAACTCCGTGTAAAGGTTGGTTCCCGTGACGGGCTGGATCCACTCGAGCGACACACCGCCGATATGGCCGAATGCTGATTTGGCCGTGGTGGCAGCCGGCTTGCCCCTGTAAACCAGACCGGTACGATCCGAGACGTTTGTCCGCTGAATATCCTTCAGCCCCAACTTCTCGTAGTAATTCAAAACTGAATTAAGGTCTTTCGCGACCCACACGACCAAACCCACGTGCCCGTAAATGGAAAGATCGACCGTGGGCTTGGCGATCTCCGCAGCGAGCGAAGGCGGCAGGTGCGCGACCGCCAGCAGGACGGCGAGGGTTAATGCCCGAGTGTGCCAGGATTTCATGCGAACCTCCAAAGGTCAGGGGTCAGTTTCAAGCGCGGATGACTCCGGTAACCTCAAGCCTGTGAAGATACCACGCCGTGAGCCGCGCGGCAATTCTTCGTGCACACTGCAACTTGAAATTCAGGAGGGAATCTACCCGTGGAAGTTGGCGCCTCGTCTGCGTATCATTTGCGCGCAGCTTGGCAATGCGGATCTCCAGGCGGCACTACTTCGACGTTAGCGGCCACCCCAGAAAAGCGCTCCAGCAGAGCGATCAATTCTTGGACTCTTATGGGCTTTGAGATATAGCCATCCATGCCCGCCGCCAGGCATCGTTCCTGGTCGCCCCGCATGGCGTAGGCCGTCATGGCGATGATCGGCAAGTGTCTGCCGGTGCTCTATTCTCGGACCCGGATGGCGGAAGTGGCCTCGAACCCATCCATCTCCGGCATCTGCACGTCCATCAACACCACATCAAAGTTTCCCTGCTCGAGGGCGGCGAGGGCTTGGCGCCCGTTAGTGGTCACTGTCACCCGGTGTCCGTGCTTTTCCAGGAGACGCGCGACGAGCTTCTGGTTGACGGCGTTGTCCTCCGCCAGCAGAACGTGGAGCTTCCTCTTCCCCTCTCGTAAGGTGGGGGGGGTGAGCAGCGCCGCCGACTCGGCCCCGGAGCCGGATGGACCGAGAACGCGGACGATACAGTCAAACAACTCCGACTGGCCGACGGGTTTGGAGAGGTAGGCGGCCACGCCCAACTCCCGGCAACGCGCGGCGTCGCCTCGCTGCCCGGCCGAGGTGAGCATGATGATTTTGGCCTCGAGGGCCGGATGCGGACCTTGCCGGAGTTGCTCCACCAGAGTGAAGCCATCCAGGTCGGGCATATGGAAGTCGGTCAGGATCAAGGCGAAGGGATGCTTGGCCTGCTTCACGCACTCTAAGGCGGTGGTTCCGCTCTCCGCCAGGGTGGGTCTCATTCCCCAGTTGCTCAGCATCTCCTGGAGGATGCGCCGGTTAGTGGTGTTATCATCCACTACCAGCACGTCCAGTCCCGCCAGGGCGACGGTGGCCATTGCCAGGGGCGGTTCCACCACCTTGCCCACCCCGAGGCTGGCGGTGAAGCGGAAGGCGCTACCTATTCCTTCGACGCTTTCCACCCAGATCCTGCCGCCCATCATCTCCACCAAGCGTTTGGAAATCGTAAGTCCCAGGCCCGTGCCCTCGAACTTGCGCGCCGTGGAGCCGTCGGCCTGAGAGAAAGCCTCGAAGATGAGTTTCTGTTTTTGCGGCGCGATGCCGATGCCCGTGTCTTGGACAACGAAGTGCAGCCGCACCTGGTCTTGCGTCCTGGAGTCCAATGCGACCTTGAGGCCCACTTCGCCCCGTTGGGTGAACTTGATGGCGTTGCCAATGAGATTGACGATGATTTGCCGCAAGCGGCTAGGGTCGGCCACCACCACCTCGGGCACTTCGGGCCGGATATCGCAGGTCAGTTCCAGACCCTTCTGGTGGGCGCGCAAGGCCAGGGTTTTGATGGTCGGCATCATGCTGTCTCGCAGATTGAACTCGAGGGACTCCAGTTCGAGCTTGCCCGCTTCGATTTTGGAGAAATCGAGGATGTCGTTGATGACGGTGAGCAGGGAGTCGGCGGACGACTTCACCAGGCTGGCGTAGTCGAGTTGTTCGGGGTTGAGGCCAGTGTCCAACAGCAGATCGATCATGCCGATGACGCCGTTCATGGGGGTGCGGACCTCATGGCTCATGTTGGCGAGAAACTCGCTTTTGGCTTGACTGGCGGTTTCCGCCGCAGCCCGGGCTTCCTCCGCCGCTTGCCTCAACCTGGCTGCTTCCTCCAGTTGATCGCGGATGGTTCCGGTCTGCTGCCGAACGCGGTGCTTCAAGACGACCACCCAGAAAAGCACGGCCAGGACGGCCAGACACGTGAGACCCAGCGCCTCGAGACCCCGCCGAGCGGTCAACCAGGGAGGACTTTGAAGCACCACGACGTCCTCTGGTGACCTTAGGAGGATGCGAAAGGCGTTGGGTCGCGAAATGCTTGAGCCCAGGGCCGCCCGGGCGACGTCGCCTTGGACCGCGCAAACCCCGGTCAGTTGGAGCTTGCTGCCAGGTTGCCACGCGGGAATCTTACTGGCCTCCCGGCTGCCCAGCAGGACCGCAGAGAATAGGGCGCTGCCCGACGATAAGACCAGCACGATGTCGTCCCTAGCGCGCTCCTGGCTGGTCAAAAGGCCCTCGATCCGGACAAGTTGGGCGTCATAGTCGCCGGAGAGGGCTTGTTCGCGGGTCACGGACGTCGCCGCAACGGGCGTGCCCGTGCCTTGCCGCCTGAAGATGGCGTTTTGCAAAGTGGGGTTATACGTGCCAGGCGCGGGGAAGCCAACCACATCGGCAGTATCTGCTGGTTGGAGGAGGGTCGTTTGCGAGGTTCCAACGCACAGCCCTTGAGTGCCATCCTGGATGCACAGTAATTCCCCGGGCCGTTCGAGCGTTACCCGTCCGCGCACGTGAACGCGGTGGAGGTCGGCAAGGTCGGGCGCGAATCGCAACAGGCTGTTAATAGGCTGGCGCGGCAGGGAGAAATCATCTGCCGGACCCGCTTGCTCGACCTTCACTTCGTGGAGAGAAGGGAAAAACAGGCGAACGCCCGTCATCTGGCGATTCCGGTTGAAGAAAGCGCCTGCGTTAGCGTGAATGAGGATATTGGCGTCGATCAAACGGTTATAGTCGACCCCCTTCTCTTTTACGGTGGTCGCTGGAACCAAGCCTTCGATCATGGCCAGGGTTAGCGCCACGTTCCGGCCCGAGTCCTGCACCGAGCGCACGACACCCTCGACCTCGACCCATTGGCAATCCTCCGTCCCCGTCAACAGCCGCGCAAGACCCACGCGCGGAGCGTGGGTGGGCACGTGGGATTCTCCCAATACTTTTATCTTCAGTTGATCGACGATCGGCGCGTAGTCTCCCGGTGCGCTTACGCCTTCGAGATCGATGAGTTCCCCGGCGTGAATATCTAGAACAGGCTCCTTGGATACCCTAGCAAAGATACTCCCCGTCGCATCCCGGACGTACAACATTGCGTTTTGCCCCGGGTCCACATAGGGGTCGTAGTAGGTCACCACGGCCCGCAGGTGAACAGGGTAGGCCCGCGCCGCTTCTTCCGCCGTGAGGCTGTGGGCCTGCCGCGCCGTTGTCAGGGTCCGCAACCTATCTTGCGGAATCTGCGCCTTCACGCCGACAACGTTGGCGATGCCAGCCAACAACAGGAAGGGTGCCGCAGCGTAAAGCCGTCGCCACAAGCTCTGCGGCCACCTCGAGTCTTTCCCGTCCCTGAGTCCTGAACTCATACAGTACGCCGCGACGCATTACCTCCACTCTGTTATCGGCGCATTAGCTGAGGACCTCAAGCTTCAATGTGCCGTCCCGAAAGACATAGAGGAAGTCATCAGCTCCGATGAAGACATCGTGTTCCCTCGACTCAAAAATGACCCGGATATCTCCATCCGGAAGCGGACCAGCAGGGCGATAGTCGGAGAAAACTCTGTCTTTATAAATCAGTGTTCTGGAGGTCGTGCGCACCAGCAAATCACCGTCGGCGCCGATGCAAATCGCCCTCACCGGCTCGTCCACCGGACGGCCCGCCACCACCGGTTCCACGAGCACAAAGCGGACCCCGTCAAACCTCACCAACCCCGCTGCTGTCCTTAGCCACAGGTATCCGTCAGGGCTCTGAAGGATTTGATATACCGCTTGGCCAGGAAGGCCATTCTGCGAAGTCCAAACATCGTGCCCGTATTGGTCGATGGGCTTCGACCGGTCGAGTGCCAGAGCGTGATCGGTGGCGCCCATCATCGCGAGTAGAAGGAGCGTGGATACGAACCTGGTAACGGTTTCGTTTACCCACTTCAGGCGATCCCTTACTCTGCTGGGGACGCCCCGGCGCAAGGCGCATCTCGAGCCTCGCAACCCGAAAATCCAGTCGAGATGCCGCACTCGTGCCCTCCTCATTGTACTGCTTAATTTAATCGGCCATTTGAGACCTATCTTTAGCCTTCAATGGCTTGTAGATTCAACGCTCAGCGCGGTTTCCATGTTGCGTCGAGACACTGGCGCGCCGCCTGCGGGCCCAGGCAGGCCCCCCCCAGGGCTTGACCCGTGCGGCGCGTAAGCTGATCGCTCAGGAGCCGGAACGGGCGGAGCGCTGCGCGCGGCTGGAGAGCGTGCCGGGGATCGGCGAAACCCGTGCGCGCCAGCAGCCTACTCCGCTAGCCTGTGATCGTGGAAAACACGGAGCTCAGGGCTGAGAGTCAATCCAGACCGTCATCTTCGCGAGGCCGCGATTACCCCACAGGCAGTATGGAAGTGCCGTGATGGGGGTTGGGGTGAGGAGGCCGGGAGAATCGGCAATGGGTTTGTACAGTACGTTATGCCAATCCACAGACTGCTTCTGCATCGCCTGCCCTTTGAGCACGACCGTTCCACCCAAGAGATTTGCTTCAAACTTGGGTTCGAACTTCGTTTCAGTTGGAATGACCATTTGATCGACCGGCGCCGCCATGTCGGGCTGTTCCAGGCAATAAATCAGGGGACCACGCTTCAGAGCGATCTTGCCGCGATCTTCAAGGACCTTCGGGTTGGCACGCAGTTTCTGAACCTGCATGGGAAGCGAGAGCTCGAGGGTGTCCTGATTTGACCAGGCGCGGTGGATCTCCGCATATCCTTTTGACATGATGGGGTGAACTACGGCGCCATTCACTGTCAGAGAGGCGTGGGTGCACCAATCAGGGATTCGCAAATGGAGAGTGAACTCTTCCGGGCCGGCGCCATTGACTGATAACCTCACATTTCCATCCCACGGATAATTCGATGCCTGTTGAAGCTGGACATCCTTGTTACCTATTCGGGTATGCAGCGTACTTGAAATATAGAGATTCACCCATAACCCGTCCGCTGACTGATTGTAAATATACTTCCCCAGGGAAGGGAGGAACCTGACGATGGTGGTGGGGCAGCAGGGAACTCCGAACCAAGGCTGTCGCGCCAAGTCCCCTTGGTTGGCCAGAGGAGTCACATAGCAGAACGTGTTTCCGCTCAGGGAGACTCCGGCGGCGAGCGCATTATAAAGGGATAGTTCCATAACATCGGAGTATCGGCTGTCGCCTGTTAGCTTCAGCATGCGATAATTCCACAGAATCATGCCTTGCGAAGCGCAGGTTTCCTGGTAAGCATTGTCGTTGGGAAGGTCGTAATCTGCGGTAAAACCTTCATTATGCTCGGAGGGGCCAATTCCACCCGTGACATACATTCGCCGCAGGGTGACGCTGTCGTGCAGGCTTTGGAGGGCTTGAAGCAAGCTGAGATCGCCCGTTTCGTAAGCCAGATCCGCCATCGCCGAGTAGAGGTACATGGCTCGCACGGCATGCCCGACGGCTTCCTGCTGTTGTCGAACCG
>JBAVYG010000836.1:0-2728 GCA_049698675.1 Terriglobia bacterium | reverse complement strand
GTCAAAACCATGCCACGCAATTTAAACCTCATAAGTACGATCTTCTTGACGTTTGCGTGTTTTGCTTCACCGGTCCGAGCTACCGAGCGGCTTCGGATCGAGCCAGGCACGAAGATTCCCGTCCGGCTCGAAAACAGCGTAGGAACCAAAGAATTTTACCAATGGCACTCTTTTGGTAACGTGCGCACGGTTTCCGGAACGCTAATGCAGGACTTGGTTACGTCCGACGGGCAGGTGGCGCTGCCGGCAGGCACAAAAATCCGTGTCGCAGTACTCGAGAGCAAGCGCGCCGGACACATAACGGGCAGGTCCCGCTTGCGGCTGGGCCTTTACTCGCTACGTACACCGGACGGTGAAGTGATCCCCCTCGACGGTTACCCCACGGATATGAACCGTCGCAAGGTGGACCGCGAGGGCACGGCGCACGGGCGCGGGGGACTGGTGAAGGACGGCGCCTTTGACTTTGGATCGGTGGTGATCGGCGCGGGCGCTGGCTTCGCGGCGGGCGGGCCTGTAGGTGGAGCCATAGGCGCCGGCGGTGGTCTTATTGTAGCCGCGATTTGGACAGTGGCGCGGCGTGGCCCCGATCTGACAGTCCCCGCCGGCACCGTGCTCGAGTTTGTGCTTGGCCGGCCGGTTTCCCTCGTTGCCACGGGAGACGTCGTCGATGATAGTGCCAAGCTTCAGCCGTCCACGTGGGGTCGCGGCCAGGTGATCCCGCCTTCGGAGGATTTGTTGGCGCTGGCTGACCAGCTCGACTCCGATCCCGACGGCGTGCTCCAGCAGTTGAAGCAGATCAGGTTCAAGGACCGTCCGGGGGTGGATCGTGCCTTTGCGAAGTACTTGCAGGCGGTGGCGCGCTTCCAAAAAGGTGACCACAGCAAGGATACGCTCAACCTGATGCGGGAGGCTTATAGTGCCGCGCGGAACTCGGCGTTGCCCCCGGCGGCACGCGCCGAGATGGCGCGCAACTTTGTTCTCATCCTGCGTGCCACGGAAAAGGATTGGGAACGCGACCCGCTCCTGAACGATCCTCAGGTGCAGGCGGCGCTGGTGGAGGAAAACCAATGAGGCGCGCACTGATTCTGACCCTCCTAGGGTGCGCGCTCGCCGGCGTAGCGCTTGCCCAGCAGCCTCCAACAACCCACGTGCCACCCCCGCCCCCTGCCGGCGTGGCGCCTCCGCCGCCCACGCCTGGCACAACGGAATCGGAGACGCCGCCCCCCGCAGCTTCTGAAACTCCCCAGACGGCGCCTGAAAATACGCAGGGCGCACGCGAAACGCCACTGGATGCTGAAGCCTTCGATGTTCGCGTCCATCGCCGCCTCGATGAGTACAACCAACGTCGCGACCAGCGCGACCTCGAGATGGCTTCCTACAGCAAGGCGAGTGGGAATGATCCCGGTCTGGAGCGATTCGCCGACCCGCGCAAGGTGCAGGTGGAACTCAAGGATGAACTCGATCGCGAGCAGACCAGCGAGCAATTGGCCAATGATTACGCTGAACAGGCCCGCGAGGTGCTTAGCAAGCAGCAGGCGGTTCAGGACTTCATCGCCAAGCGCCGCAAGACGCTGGACGATTTGAGCAAGCAGAACGTTGGCGTCAATCCTCAGGATCTCGAGGTGGCCCTCGCCAATCTGGCCCATCAGCCTGACTCACCCGAGACGGAGGCCCAGATGCGCGAAATCGATCGGCGGCTGTCCGAGGCCGAGAGCCTGGAGAAAGACCTGCCTGCCCGGCGGACTCGCGCTCAGGAGGAAGCGGCAGGCGCCGCTGAAGAACTCGCCAAGCTCAAGGCTCTCGAGCAGTCTTACGAGAAAGAGTCAAAGGCCTTCGCGGTCGACGCGCTCTCGGCCCACCAGAACCGGCTGGGGCTGGCCGACAGGCTCGAGTATTACGTGGTCCGCGCCCAGGCAGAAGACGTGCTCGAGCAAGGCCGCAAAGCCACGCAGTCGGTGCAACACCTCTCGGCCAGCCCCTATGTCGATAAGACGCTCAACAGCTCAGGGTCAAGCGCCAAGACGGAAACTGACCTGGAGCAGTTGAGGAGCTGCATTCAACAGTCAGGCGACGTGAAGGCTTGTCACGACAAGGCGCGCCAGGCGCACTAGGAGTAGCTTATGAACACGAATAGAGAATCAGGCTTAGGCGGCTCGGCGGCGCGTTGGGTTCTCATGATGGCGGCTGGCGGGGCGCTGCTTCTGGCGTTTGCCGCCGCAAGCCGCGCGCAGAGCGCTGACTTTCAACCCGAAGCTCTGAGCAAACAGCGCGCGGCGCTTTACCTTGCGGCCACCCGCACCCCGCTTACGGACCTGGAGAACGACGTGAATCACCTTGCCCTGCGTTCGGAGTCCTGTCGCATCGAGCATGGCGCCCAGGCGTGCGGCCTGCCCGACAAGCCACTCGAGTCCAGCAAACTCGAAGACCGCTATGCCTACTACGTCAAACAACCTGTGGAGGCCCACTCCAAAACGCAGGGAGCGAAAATCGACCGGCGGAACTGGGCGGGGGCGAGCGCGCCTCCATCACGATGAAGCTGTCAGCTATCAGCGATCAGGCGTCAGCCTTCGCTCAGCAGTCGTCACGAAATAACCATGATGTTCGTCGCTGAACAACCCCCTCACCCGTCCGTCGGCTGACGGACACCCTCTCCCCCAAGGGGGAGAGGGATGGGATCTGAAGGGGCGGGGCGGAGAGGGTTGCGATTCGAGAACGGAACGGTTATTGC
>JBAVYG010000835.1:0-2031 GCA_049698675.1 Terriglobia bacterium | reverse complement strand
GAGCTTATGTGCACCAGGACTGGTTGCAGGGGTCGGGAAGACAGCCCTCTCCCTTGGGGAGAGGGTGGCGAGCGTAGCGAGCCAGGTGAGGGGTTCCTTGTTATGATCGGCCTCTGACCCCGCTCATTGTGCAACTGACCCCTCACCCGTCCCGCTCCGGCTGGTGAGTGCGCCGGCAGCGGGACACCCTCTCCCCAAGGGAGAGGGCCAGAGACTCGATTCGTAAGTCCGCGCTGCCATGAGGCGGGGCAGTGAAGCGGCAAGAGGAGACAAAGTATGGCGAAAGTTCTTACCACACACGTCGATGAACACCGCACCAGCAGCGTGGGAACCTGGATCCTTTTGACCGTCGGCGTGGCTGTGCTGGTAGTGATGGCAGTTTCCGTCCCGCACCTTATTGGGCGTTCCGGGTGGGCAACAGGTGAGAAATTCCTCTATCTGGCACTTGTTGGATACTTGGGGGCCTCGGTTCTCTATGTTTTTTCCTTGGCGGTCCGGCAACCCAACCTGGTGGCGGGCGCCGAGGCGCTGACGCGCGGCGGCCTCTTGTTGCACACCGGGGCCATCGTGACCCGGTGGATTACCTCAGGACATGCCCCGCTGTCGAACATCTACGAGATGGTGCTGGTTTTCTCCTGGGCGGTGGTGGTCCTGCAAGAGGTGGCGGAGTGGAAACTCGAAATCCCCTTTCTGGGCGCCATAACCCTACCCATTGCCACCCTGGCGCTGACTTTATTGCAGGTCCTACCGGGGGAGATAAGGCCGCTCGTTCCAGCGCTCCAGAGCACTTGGTTGCAAATTCACGTTACGCTGGCGATGCTGAGCTACGCGGGCTTTACGATTTCTTTCGCCCTAGCCTTGTTGTACCTCATAAAGGACGGGGTCGGCGCGCGCACTTTCCTTAGCTGGACTTCGGGACTGGTGGCGGCGATTTACGGCGCGATTGTCATCAGCTCGGTGGACAGCAACTTGGCCTTCCTGCTCCCTGCCTGGGATGCGGAGGCGCAGGAAAAGGTGATGCTGGCTCCCAAGCAACCGCTGATGGTTTCCATTCCGGACCTGGGGTGGCCGTTTGTAATCGTCTTGGGGTTGGCGGCAGCGGTCCTGGTTATCAATGTCCTCGATTCGTTGGGTGAGAAGCCCGGCCGATGGGAGAACTGGGGGGGGCGGCTTTTCCTGGCTTCGGCCTTTGCTCAGGCCCTGGCTCTTGCGCTGCTCCTGCTGAAGGTCCACTCCGGGCCGTACTTTGTTCCGCAGGTGGGGCAGAGCTTTGGTGTTCATCTGGCTGCAAGCCCTTTCCTGCTGGCGGGGACCGTCTGCGCGCTATTTGCCTCACTCGCGTGGGAAGTGCTGAGCAGGAAATACGACACGATCGCGAATTTCTTGCCGCAACGGGACACTCTCGATGGGTTGATCTATAGGACCGTTGCCATTTCTTTCCCTCTGCTAACCCTTATGATCATCGCCGGAGCCTACTGGGCGAACCGGACGTGGGGATCCTATTGGAGTTGGGACCCAAAGGAAGATTGGGCGCTCATCACTTGGCTGACCTACGCGGGTTATATACACATGCGGCTGACGCGTGGCTGGCGGGGGCGTCGCTCCGCCTACTTCGCGATTATCGGGTTCGGCATTGTGATGTTCACTTTCTTCGGCGTCACCTACCTGCTGCCGGGACTGCACGCCTACGCATAACAGGCAGCCCCTTAGAAACGCGGGCGGGGGGCCTGAGTGCGTTCGTGCGCACAACGCCGGGAGCGGGGGCACGGAAGGCAGGCTTCGACAGCCGAACATAAACGACGCTATGTTGTACTATTTGGTTGACCCGGGGTAACGTGAACGGGTACGGTAAAAAATAGCGACGCGACCCAAGGAGAATGAAGCCATGACTGGAATCCAGTTCGTGACCGATGAGAAGGGCCGCAAGACTGCGGTTCTTATCGACCTTAAAAAGTATAAGGCCGTCTGGGAAGACTTCTGGGACGGCCTCGTTTCCGAATCGCGCCTCAAGGAGAGGGGCATCCTTTACGA
>JBAVYG010000834.1:0-3548 GCA_049698675.1 Terriglobia bacterium | reverse complement strand
ATATCACGGCTTCCCGGTTTATTGGTTCATTACAATTTTCCTTCTCGCCTACGATGTCGCCTGGCTCTATTCTTCCGTGCGTGCGACGCGCGGCGCCGGCCCGGGCACGGCGCTGTCGGTCGGGCTGCTGGTGGGCTTTGCGGCAGGGTTTCCCATGAACCTGAGCGCCGCCGCGTGGTCGCCAGTGGGTCGCCACTTGCCGCTCTGGTGGATGCTCGACCTCTGGCTGGGAGCGATCGTGGCGTCGCTGGTGGCAGGCTGGATTTACAAAGATTAGCCCGCTGCCCTTTTCATGAACGGGAATCACATCCTTTTGGGCATCGTGATGCTGGCGGCGACGCTAGGCACGCTGGGCTGGAGATACTCCACTCAGAAAAAAGCTTCGGTCCCGGCGTGGGGTTGGTCGGGACTTGCAATTATTCTGCTCGCAGAGTTACTGCTGTTCTTGCGCGTTCACTGGGTCGAAGTCTTCTTTACGCCCATCGTGTGGACAGGCTATCTGCTCTTTGCCGATTCGCTGGTGTGCAGCCTGAAGGGTTCGTCTCGCATCCGTAACTCACTGCGCAGTTTTTTGTGCTTGGCTTGTTGGTCTGTGCCCCTGTGGTTGGTTTTTGAGGCCTACAACCTGCGCCTGAGAAACTGGACTTACGTCGGACTGCCTCAAAATCTGCTCCTTCGCGGACTGGGCTTCGCTTGGTCATTTGCAACCATCTGGCCCGCCATCTTCGAGACCGCGGACCTGATTTCGGCGCTGGGTTTGAGTCGAGATAAACGGGAAGCCGGATATGCCTTTCGCCCGTCCAGGCACATCATCCCTTTTCTCCTCGGCTTGGCATGCCTTGCTCTTCCCCTGCTCGCGCCTCCACGCATAGGAGGTTATCTGTTCGGGGCAGTTTGGGTAGGGTTCATCCTGGCGCTCGACCCCATCAATTATTCCTGGGGAGGGCGCTCCTTGTTGCGTGACCTGGAACAGGGTGAAACAAGCCGGCTCAACGCCTACCTCTGTTCCGGGCTTGTGTGTGGAATCCTCTGGGAGTTCTGGAACTACTGGGCCAGCGCCAAGTGGATATACATCTTCCCGATGTGGCAAAATTGGAAGGTCTTTGAAATGCCTGTACCGGGATTCCTTGGTTTTCCTCCGTTCGCGCTAGAATGCTTGGTGATGTACGAGTTTCTGCTCGGCCTTCGTGGCAGGGTCTTTGGACATGAGTGCAGCCTCAATGAGAAGAATTCAACTACCCAATCTGCTGGCACTGATCCTTTTGTGGGTCACCGTTAGTGGCGGAACTGTGAAGTTCGCTTGGGGGGCGGGGAAGGCAGACGAAGTGGGAAACCAGGAGATTGCCGTCCGCGGGATGAATAAACTCATGGACGGCGACTTCGACGATGCGATGGAAATCTTCCGCCAGATCCAGAAGTCCGATCCCGAGTCGCCTCTCGGCTACGTTCTCGAGGCCGATGCGAACTGGTGGAAGATTTACTTGACCGAGGCCAATCTGATTGACCCGGACGTTTTCGAGGTTCTTTCCGAAGCCGCCACTCCTTACGACGGCGAGTTCAGGCGCTTGGATGAACTGGCCATCCTGAAAGCCGAAACGCGCCTCCGCGCGCATCAGGATGAAGCGCGCAGTTACTTTTACGCGGGCTTGGCCTACGGACTGCGGGCGCGGTTGGAAGCTTTACGGGACCATGCCCTGGCAACTGCCCACGCCGGCAAGCGCTTGCGGAGTTTTTCTCTCGCTGCCCTGAAGCTCGATCCCAGCCTTAACGATGCCTACTTTGGAGTCGGGCTCTACAACTACTTCGAGGATACGTTGCCAACCTATGTGAAGATGCTGCGCTTTTTGATTCTGCTTCCGGGCGGCGACCGCCTTGTGGGTCTCCGCCAAATCCAGCGAGCAATGGAAAAGGGGCAACTCGTGACCTCGGAGGCGAAATTCCACCTTGCCAAGAACTACTCCCGTCCGATGGAGCGGCAGTTGGCAAGATCCCTGGAACTGCTTCGCCAGATGGAGCAGCAGTATCCCCATAATCCACTTTGGGAATTGCTGGTTGGGAGCTGTGAGCTCCGCATGGGAGATGTCAAGGAAGGCGAGGCACTCTACCGGCAGGTGATCGACGAAACCGCCCATCCCCAATCGGAGATATGGAAACCTCTCCACCGACAAGCCGAGCGAGCTCTGGCCCGCCGGTCGGGACATTAGGCCATTCATTCACTGACTTATTGATTCAGTTCTTGGGTTTGCTCGTGGGCGTGATAGGAGCTGCGAACCAGAGGGCCGGACTCGACGTGACGGATCCCCAGGCGGAGACCTTCCTGCTTGAGAGTGGAAAATTCTTGGGGGGAATAGAAGCGCGCCACAGGCAACTGCTCACCGGAGGGGCGCAAATACTGGCCAATCGTGACGATATCGACCCCCACAACACTTAAATCCTTCAGCACCGCCAGCAGTTCTTCAAACGTTTCCCCAAGGCCCACCATGAGGCCGGACTTGGTTGGGATGGAAGGAGCGATTTCACGTGAGCGTGTGAGGAGGCGCAGGGACCGCTCGTACCGGGAACCACGCCGTGCCACCGGGTAAAGGCGAGGGACAGTCTCGGTGTTGTGGTTCAGGATGTCGGGTTGAGCAAGCAGCACGGTTTCCAGAGCTTCGTCAGACCCGCGGAAGTCGGGGATCAGAACTTCTACCTGGCACCCGGCAATGTGCCGGCGAAGGGCCTCAATCGTCCGGGCGAATATCGTGGCCCCACCATCTTTCAAGTCGTCCCGGTCGACGGAAGTGACCACGACATACTTCAAACCCATCTTCGATGCCGCTTCCGCCACTCTTTCCGGTTCCTCCCAGTCAACCTCACCGTGCGGCAGGCCTTTCGGCACGGCGCAGAAGCCGCAGCGGCGAGTGCAAAGCTCGCCCAGTATCATGAAGGTGGCGGTTCGATGCGCCCAGCACTCGCCGACGTTGGGGCAACGCGCGCTTTCACACACGGTATGCAACCCGAGCCCGCGCATCAAATGCCTCAGTTCAAAGTAATTCTCCCCGGCGGGAACGCGCACCTTCAGCCATTCGGGCTTGCGCACCTGGGCGGGAGCTGAGGCAATCTGGACCAAATCACCCATTCCTGTCATTCTACTCTGTCTATGGGGACCAGACAACCCGGGCACGCTCGAGGAATTGATTCATTGATTCAGTGAATCATTGATTCATTGACGAATCGCGGCGCGGGTTCTGGGCTGCAGGCGTGGCTTTTCGAGGATTGCCCCTTCCGGAAGAGCCGCAGGGTTACAATACGAGCCTTGCGCCCCAATTCTCGAGATCCAGCCCCGTGATGAGGGTATCAACATGCCGTGGATCAAAACCGTCGAACCCGAGGACGCCACGGGCGGACTGAAGCTCGAGTATGACAAGGCGATCAAGCGGGCCGGCAAGGTTTTCAACATCCTGAAGGTGCAAAGCCTGAACCCCGAGAGCCTGCGCGCGTCCATGCATTTGTATCAGGCCACGATGTTCGCCCGGACGATTGAGGCCCTTCGCCGGCACATTGCCGGG
>JBAVYG010000833.1:0-4058 GCA_049698675.1 Terriglobia bacterium | reverse complement strand
AGTATGGCCAGGGAGTCATAACCTCATTGGCCCAAATGTTGGCCGAAGAACTCGACGTCCCCTTGGAATCCGTGGACATGGTGATGGGCGATACGGATCTTTGTCCCTGGGACCGAGGCACGTTCGGCTCCATGACTACCCGCTTTTTCGGCCCGCCTTTCAGAGCCGCCGCCGCGGAAGCCAGGGCCGTCCTCATTGAGCTGGCCGCCGAACGATTGCAAGTAACGGAGGAGCGGCTGAAAACCAAGGCGGGCGTCGTTTATGAGGAGGCGGGGCAGAAGAAAGTAAGCTACGCCGAACTTGCCCAGGGACAGAAGATTTTGCGCCACGTGAAAGGCGTGGCGCCCAAATCCCCGTCCGACTTCGTCCTCGTAGGGAAACACGTCTTAAGAACAGATGCTGCCGCAAAGGTCACGGGCCAAGCCATATATGCCGGTGACGTGAGGGAGCCGGGCCTGCTGCACGCCCGCATCTTGAGGCCTCCGGTTCACGGCGCCAAACTCATTCAGGCGGACACCTCGGGCGCGAAAGAAATCGAAGGCGTCCAGATCGTGGAGGAGGGAGATCTGATTGCCGTCCTTCATCCGTATCCCGACCTGGCTGAAAAAGCCTTGGCGAAAATCAAGTCGGAATATGATCGGCCGGCCCCCACCGTGGATGACAAGACGATCTTTGACCACCTGCTCAAAGTCGCGCCTCAAGGTCAGACGATTGCGGAAGGGGGAAATCTTGCCGAAGGGAGAAGTGCAGCTCACGATGTGCTCGAGCAAACGTACCTGAACAGTTACGTCTCTCACGCCCCCATCGAAACGCACACCGCTTTGGCCAGGATCGAAGGAAACAATTTAACCCTCTGGGCCTCCACGCAAACCCCCTTCGCCCTGAAGGACGCGGCAGCTTCTCTTCTCGGCCTGCCTGCGCAGAATGTGCGGGTCATCACACCCTATATCGGCGGGGCCTTCGGAGGCAAGAGCAACAACCAGCAAGCCCTCGAGGCGGCCAGGCTGGCCAAGCTGACCCGAAAACCAATACAGGTAGTCTGGACTCGGGCCGAGGAGTTCTTCTATGACACTTTCCGTCCTGCCGCCATCGTCAAGATACAGGCCGGCGTCACGGAATCCGGGCTGATTACGTTTTGGGACTACGGTGTGTATTTTGCCGGAGAAAGAGGCGCGCCGCAGTTCTACAACATCCCAAATCATCGCACGCTCAGCTACGGTTCCGGGTGGACGGCCGCCCCAGGGTCACATCCGTTTGCCACGGGACCTTGGCGCGCTCCCGCCAGCAATACCAATTGCTTTGGCAGAGAGTCCCACATTGACATGTTGGCGGCAAAGGTTGGCATGGACCCGGTCGAGTTCCGACTGAAGAACCTGAACGATGAGCGAATGCAACGCGTCTTGCAGGCCGCCGCCAATGAATTCGGCTGGTCACCCGCAAAGTCGCCAAGCAAGCGTGGTTATCGTGGTTATGGGGTAGCTTGTGGGATCGATGCCGGTTCCTACGTCGCGCATATGGCGGAAGTTGCCGTGAACGAGAGGACCGGGAGCGTAGTGGTCGACCGGGTGGTCTGTGCGCAAGAGATGGGATTGTGCGTCAATCCGGAAGGCGCCAGGCTGCAAATGGAGGGCGGCATCACCATGGGCCTGGGATATGCGTTGAGCGAGGAGGTCCGATTCAAGGGCGGTGAGATTCTGCACTCTAATTTCGACACCTACACGATTCCACATTTCTCCTGGTTGCCGCGAATCGAAACCGTAATAGTGGATGCGAAGGACTCACCCTGTCAGGGGGGTGGAGAACCTCCCATAATCTGTATGGGGGCAGTGATCGCTAATGCAGTGTTTGATGCCACCGGCGCCCGGCTGTTGCAACTGCCAATGACACCGGAAAGGATCAAGGACGCTCTTTCCCGCACCTGAGAGTGGAAGTAATCCAACTTTCCTGAGCGCGCGGGCGTGGATGCCGCCGAACAGGAGACGCGGTGCGAGCTGGCCATGGACCGCGTGCGTTGGTCAGCAGATGATAACGCGAGGATTTGAAACTAAAAGCCGCGGACCTACCAGGCAGGGCCGCGCTTCGCTTGCTCAGCCGCAACAGCGGACTCGACCGAATCAACACACACTTCGAGAAGGATGTTTTTGTTCGTGTCGGCGGACCCGGCTGCGCGCGGCATGAAATGGGCAGGCCACCTGCGTGTCATGGGTGACCTGCCCATTTCTCCTAAAACGAATACACCAAGCTCAACTGCAAATTATGCGGATTCCAGAGGTGAGCATTGGCGGAATACGGGTCACAACCGATACCCGCCAATGCCCCGAAGTTGCACCCTCCCAGGCCGTTGCCTGGTATGAGATTGGAGCCGTAGAAATCGTTCAGCGCGTGCCAATTGGACCCTACATTGAAGATTTCAAGCCTAAACTGAAGGTGCTGCCTTTCGGTAATCGGGAAGAGCTTGTTAAAACCCAAATCGAGGTCCTCAAAATAGGGGGCACGAAGCATTCCCTTAGAGGAGTCGCCATAAGTGCCTGCCTCTGGCGCAGAGAATACGCTGGTGTTAAACCACTCGGAGGGGCTTTGGGTAAAACCGCTGGAAGGGCTACCGCTCACGTTAGTCCTGAAGCGGCCCGTAAAAGGTTCGCCCATTTGATCGTAGCCTGGCCCAGAATAGCCGTAGACGGTAAAGGTGCGGCCCGAAGTGAGGGTGTAGATGCCACTTGTCGTCCATCCACCCACAACGCAATTAGCCCATCCGAGGGACAAAGGCTTTCCCTTGCCTACAGGCAGCACCCAGGACCCGCTGGCCGTCAACCGTTTTGGCTGGTCGAAGCTGGCAGGGCCATAGTCGGCTTTTATATTATGAGGATCCTGGACGAACCCGTTGTTCCCGGAGACGTTTCCGATACCGGACATCTCGTCGAAGGCTCTTGACCACGTGAAGGAGACCAGGTAGGTCAGGCCATGAGTGAAGCGCTGCCGCAATTGAACCTGGAGAGCATTATAGTTGCTGCCGAGCACGTTGGCATTGGCGTACACAATGGACGGTAGATTCTTGTAGGGCACACGTGTGTCAATGGGCTGGAAATTTGGATCCGTGGCGCAGTTCGCGTTGCCTCCGGTTGCCTGAGAAATGTCGAACAAATAATTGCACGCGTCATCCGCGACCTTGGGCGGGGTTGCCGTATTGATCACCAGATAGGTGGGCTCGCGCAAGCCATGAGAACCGACATAACCCACATCCAGAAGCAGGGAGGCCCCGAGAGCGTATTGGGTATCCAAGGTCCATTGCTGATTGTAGGGATTGTGATTGTAAGGCCAGTTCACCTGGTTGAGGATGGGGCTGGTAAAGCCGGGACTGTTCCAGGGTTGGGAAGGGCTGAAAAACTGGGCGCCTGAAACGGGGGGGAGCCAAAGCTGGTTGAGAGCGGGTTCGGGTGACGCCGTCTCAAAACCCGTGCCCGTCGTGTAGTTGGTGTTGGCAAATTCAGTCTGGAGGGCGTTGGAATCGAAATTCTGAATCAGGTCGTAATAGCGCATGTAGGTGTCGTAGAAGATCCCATAGCCCGTGCGAACGACCAGGCGGTCGGTGCGGAACGGTCGCCAAGCAATTCCAATGCGCGGGGCGAAGTCTTTCTTATCGATGGGCAGCAGAGTGTTAGGAATGCAGCAATTGAGGTAAGGAGCGTACACGGTAAGGCCCTGTGATTTCGCAGTCTGCTCCACTCCCTGTACGAAACTCTGGCTGACCCAGCTCAGGCTCCCTCCGTCGCTGGGGTCCAGGTTCCAGCCGCTGTTGTCGGTGCTGTGGTAGTTGGGAGGCAGTTCATAACGTAACCCCAAGTTCAGCGTGAGCCGGGGAGAGACGCGAAAATCATCCTGAGCAAAGAAGTTCCAATTCGTGCCCACCACATGGAGGTAATCGACTCCGAGAGGCGCCGGAGGTGTAAGGTTGATGAGATCGCCTAGTGTCCTGAGTCATAAGTTCGTTGAATAAATGGAAGTTCTCGTGCATTGGGTTTATAAAAGGAGGATTCCAATGCAACGAGGACGCCCTGTAC
>JBAVYG010000832.1:0-2089 GCA_049698675.1 Terriglobia bacterium | reverse complement strand
GAGCTTCTGTGAACGCAACTCGCCGTTTTTGAACCGCTTAGCTTCAAAAAATACGATACAGGCCTTACCGTCCCTCTTCTGAATTGCCGCAAAATCGATGCGGTCGGCAACCCGCCTGCCCTTGGGGCTCTGATCCTCAATGTCTGGCTCGACGTCTGATTTGGGTGATAGAGCGACCTCGACGTCAACGACGTTTATATTGCTCTTCAAAATGCCATGTACCCCCTCTTTCTCTTCTCCCGCATACCAGGATGACGATTTCTTTAATAAATCGAGGTCAAATTTACGTATGAAGATCTCGCCCACTCGACGCAAAACAGCAGGGCTCTCGCCTTCCCATGAAATTAGGGGATGCTTCATATTTGGATGAACAAGATATTTATAGTGAGTTTCGAATATAAGCTCTTCTTTGTAAGAAATCTTGAAGAGGCTGCACCCTTGATAATATATATTGATATATTCTTTTCTTATTGCGACATATAAATCCTCATCGCGGATAATCTCCTTCCAAGGCTCCCATTTCTTCAGCGCGTCCACAAATTTTTGGTTCCTAATTCCTCTGTCGGACATGGCTTTCCTCCTCAGCGAGTCTTCGCACCAGCTTTGCTTTTAATCATCCGAAGCGACCGTAGTATACACCCCGCCAGCTCTTTCGCCGGCGCAACTTTGCACCCCAGACACCGGCGTGGTAGCGGGTAGCCACGGTCAGCGCAGTTCTGACCGTGGGATTTTCTCATGCCGGAAGCCTGCTCGAACGACATATATGCAGGTGTGCCGAGCACCATCCCGGTCAGCGTGTGCGTGGCGGATTCGCGCAGCTTGGCAATGCCGAAATCGACGATTTTGACCACCACGTTCGCCGATGGGGACATCGGCGCTACAGACTCGACGAGATCGTTCGCGGGTGGGGCCACCCGCGTCGCCGGTGGGGACACCGGCGCTACAGACTCGTCGTCGCCCCGCGACAGGAAGATGTTATCGGGTTTGAGGTCGCGATGAATGATGCCCAGCTTGTGCGCAGCGTTCAGACCCCGCGCCGCTTGCTGGAGAATTTCCGCAACCTCGGGCAGGGGAAGCGCGCCCCGCCGATTGAGGACCTGGCGGAGAGATTCGCCTTCCAGGAACTCCATGGCGATGTAGGGCGTGCCGTCATCGGCTTGGCCGGATTCGTGAATGGTGACGACGTTCGGGTGATGAATGCGCCCCGTGGAAGCCGCTTCATTCTGAAAGCGCAGCAGGAAGTCAGGGTCATCCAGCAGCTTGCGGTTCAGGACTTTGAGCGCCACCGGACGGTTGCCGACCGCGATCTGCTCGACGAGGAAGACCGTGCCCATGGCGCCCGCGCCCAGGCGGCGGATTATGCGAAATCGGCGGGAGAGTTGACCGGCAAGCTGCGCCTCGGTCTCCGTGGCTTGAGCGGTGACGCGAGCGCCGTCGCGCGGACAGAACTCAACATCATCGGAGTAGGTCTGCTGGCAAGTGTGGCAGATCTTCATGAGCGCCACCGAAACTCTCCCGTAGCGCGGATTCTAACAGAAGTATTGCCGCAAAGGGAATCGGGGCGCCAGCGCCTCTACTCATGCCCCTTCTGTAAGCAAGAGTTCACCTTTACCCCCAGTGCCCCTCAGGCGGAGGGTAAGCCACCGGCCCAGCGATCTGGGGTAGGAGCTGCTCCACCAGCGGACTTCGTGGAGACGCCCTTTGTCAAGGACTTGGCAGACCGCACTCTGCTCTATCTCCAGGATGGTTTACACGTTCACCTCTCTGGTCCGGCAGGGAGCGGAAAGACCACCATCGCCCTCCACGTGGCCCACCAGCTAGGTCGTCCGGTGCTGCTCATCCATGGGGATGACCAGATGGGTACCGCAGACCTGGTGGGCAAGGAGAGCGGCTACAAATAGGATTAAGATCACATTGGGCGTCAGCCAGTCGGGTCAGGTGGAGGTTCAGGCTGGACCCTAGCCGAGGTTCCCCGAACTCCGGGCGAGGGCATCCACGATAGGCTTTCCGAAACACAAGTCCGGGTTGCGCCTTGATGCAAGGGTGGGCACACCTGCACGGCTTGCCTTGTTGAAGCCGGGGTGCCTGG
>JBAVYG010000831.1:0-5190 GCA_049698675.1 Terriglobia bacterium | reverse complement strand
GTGCCCGTGCCGGAGAGGCTCACCGTCTGTGGGCTGCCACTGGCGTTGTCCGTGATGCTCACCGAGGCCGTGCGGCTGCCACTGGCCGAAGGCTTGAACGTCACGCTGATGGTACAGTTGCTGCCGGTCGCCACTGAACTGCCGCACGTGTTGGTCTGGGCAAAATCGCTGGCATTGGTACCCGTCAGCGCCAGGCTGGTAATGCTCAAGGCGGCGTTGCCGGTGTTGCTCAGGGTGACGGTCTGAGCTGCACTGGTCACACCTACGGACTGGTTGCCGAAGGCAAGGCTGGTGGGTGAAAGGCCGTCCACGGGAGCCGTGGCAGCGGTGAGCGTGCCTGTCCCGGAGAGGCTCACCGCCTGCGGGCCGCCACGGCCAAAGTACCAGATGCTCACCGAGGCCGTGCGGCTGCCACTGGCCGAAGGCGTGAACTTCACCTTGATTGTACAGCTGCTGCCGGCCGCCAGCGACCTGCCGCACGTGGTGGTCTCCGCAAAGTTGCTGCTATTGGTACCCTGGATCGAGAGGCTGGTGATAAAGAAGGCGGCGGTGCTCGTGTTGCTCAGGGTGACGGTCCGCGCCGCACTCGTCGTATGTACTTGTTGGCTGCCGAAGGCAAGGCTAGTGGGTGAAATGCTGAGCGCGGACGTGCTTGTCTTCAAGAGGCTCGTTGCCTGGGGGCTGCCGGTGGCGTTGTCGGTGAGGGTGACGGCTGCGGCGCGAGTTCCACTCGCGGCTGGTGTGAAGGCCACACTGGTCGTGCAATTAGTTCGTGCCGCGACACTTACCCCGCAATCATTGGTTTGCGCAAAGTCGCTGGCATAGGCGCCCGTGAGCGCGACGCCAGTGATGTTTAGCGTCGTGCCGCCACTGTTCGTAAGTGTCACAGCTTGGGCGTCACTCGCGCTCTCGAGCGCTTGGCTTGCAGACGTCATGCTGGGGGGCGACAAGTTCGCCGTAGGTTGTGCCACGCCGGTCCCTGACAGCGAGAGGCTGCTAGGAAGGTCGCTAGCATCGCTGACGATCGATAGAGTGCCGGTGACGCTGCCGTCGACCGCGGGAGCGAATTCAACGTTGAAGCTAGCATTATGGTGGGCATTCACGGTAAGAGGTAACACAAGCCCGCTGACGCTGAGGCCCGCTCCTGTCACCGTGGCCTGTGAGACCGTTATGCTGCAAGTTCCAACATTCGTGAGAGTTACGCGACGGGTGAGGCTGGTTCCCACCGTGACGCTCCCAAACCTGAGACCATTGGAACTTATAGCGATCCCCGTAGACGCTGCGGCGACTTTAGCAAGACTGAGGGCCGCGAAAGATAGGAGCACAGAAAGGATGAGTTGCGCAGAGCGTCCGGCGCAGGCGTATTTCCGGCGGTTCCCAAGATGACATGGGCAAGGCATCTCTCTTCTCCCAGGGCTCCGCAACGGTTTCGAGCTGGTAGGAGGCTTGTGTATCAGTCTTCGGCGCGATCGCCGAGGCAACCGGCACACTTACACGGGACGGCAAACCTCTTCACGTGCAGATTTGGTAATCGGCGGAATGCTTTGTCACCCTGAGAGTTCGTGAGGGAAGGCTCAATACAGGAAAGAACTGCCCGCTTTTTTGTGATTTATGTAACGAGGCCACCAAGGCCCCGTAAGAGCATGATTGCCACCCCATGCGTGCTATCTCTATCCATGAGTCCTTATATGTTTCGGGGCGCAACGGGCTGGTTACGAATTGTTCTCAGAGGTTGATTTTGCATCCGTCTTGGACACGCATCCTGAGGATTGGGTCCCAATGTCCTCCCGGCTCATTACGTAGCGAGCCTTCGATGCGCCAGACTGCACGACGGAAAAGGGCCGTGCTGCCCGGTCGCATTTTACGAGGGACTCCCTCCTACAACCCGGACGAGGTTGCAGCTTGCGGCATGAGGGCCGGGCCTAGTCATTCACTGAGCGAGAGACTCTTTCGTACTCGTTTTGATTTACCGGCTGCCCCCGCGTGCAAATCAAAGGTGTCGGCAGCCGGCCGCTAACTACCCGGCACACGAACTACCAAAAGATTACTCCGTCGTAAATACCTGATTTGCTGAGGGATGGGTTGCACGTTTGTGCTTTCAGGAAGCGATAACAGATGTAAGTTTTACAGGAGGCAGGGAAGAATTTACTCGTTACCCACGGGAGAGAGGGATCATGGCGCTTGGAAACAGAAAAATTGTCAGTGGCCATGTTTGTCCGGCGAAAGTCATTCGATATAAGTACCTCTTGAAATAGTGTCATTACGTCCTTTTGCCTATTGCGGACAGTGGCTAACACCCAGCCAAACGGATTTGAAATTCTCCACCGTCCTGAGGTAATCGAGGGTCGAGGATCGAAAGTCGAAAAGGGCGATACCGCAAGAATGTGTGCGACAACCTGCACAGAGTTTGAAACGACAGTCGATGTGAGCAGGTTGTCGGAGCGAATCTACTTCAGCAGGTACTGCTGCAAAAACACGACGTCGGCATAGAACAGGAAATCCTGGTTCGGCTTTTTTTGGTAGCCGTGTCCCTCGTCTTTGGCCATCAGATACCACACCGGGGTGCCCTCTTTTTTCAGGCCCGCGACGATCTGGTCTGACTCGCTCACGGGCACGCGCGGATCATTTTTCCCCGCCACTACCATCATCGGTTTCTTGATTCTGTCCAGGTTGTTCATGGGGGCGATTCTTTCGAGAAACTCCCGCATCTTCGGATCGCGCTCGTCGCCATACTCGACGCGGCGCAAATCGCGGCGGTACGCCTCGGTATGCTCGAGAAAAGTCACCAGGTTCGACATGCCCACAATGTCGATCGAGCAGCGGATGCGGTCGCTATAGAACGTGGATACGGCCAGGGTCATGTGGCCGCCGTAGCTTCCGCCCGTCACGGCGACGCGGTCCGCGTCCAGGTCCGGCCGTGTGGGGATCCAGTCGAAGAGCGCGTTGATGTCTTTGTAAGAATCCTGGCGCAGGAATCCGTTGTCGAGTTTGGTAAACGTTTTGCCGTAGCCGGTGGAGCCTCGCACGTTGGGAAGGATCAACGCGATCCCCAATTCGTTCAAATAATAATTGTCGCGTCCAAGAAAAGCCGGCCGCGACTGTCCCTCCGGCCCTCCGTGGATGTCAATCAGCACCGGGCGCTTGCCTGGAAACTTGGCGGGTGGACGAAAGAGAAAACCTGAAATCATCTTTCCGTCGAAGGTCTTCCAGCGTACAAGCTCCGCTTCCGGAAATGCTTCCGTATTGACCGCCGTCTCGCTGGTGGTCCAGCGCTCCACCTTGCCGGTGGTGATGTTGAGCGAATAACAGTCGTAGGGCGAGCGCGCCGTTGTCAGTCCGAATGCCAGATCGCGATTGTTGCGGTGCCAGCGCAGGCTGCCCACCAAGCCGACGGGCAGTTTGGGTACCGGCAGCGCGCGGCCCGTAGCGGTGTCGAGCAAGTGGAGAGCGCTGAGACCATCCTCGTTGGTCACGAAGGCGATGCTCTTGCCGTCGTACGACAGGGCGAATTCATCCACATCCCACGGGATGTTGGAACTCAATACCTTCATTTGCTTAGCCGCGAGATCGATATAGACGAGCCGCTGAAATTCGGAGCCCTTGTCGGTGGTCAGATAGACTCCCTTGCCGTCCTTGCTGAATCGGGCGTTGCTGTAGGCGACTTGTTCATCTGTCTTCCGCGGTGTCAGGGCAGCCTTCTCACCGGTGGCCGTATCCACCAGCCACACGTAGGTTTCATTGACGGAGATCCCTTCGATCAGGAGGATTTTCTTGTTATCGGGAGACCAGTCCTCCGGGCTCCATCCGCCGCCAGAGAGTTGGGTGAGCAGATGATCCGTCTTGGGGTCGGCGGGATTCATCACCCAGAGGTCGGTATCCTGGCCGGTCCGCCGCGTGGAGGTGTAGGCGATCTGGTCGCCGCTCGTGGACCAAGGCCCCAAAAGATTCCTCGACTTCCCGTCCGTGAGCAGCGTGCTGTTGCGTGTGGCAAAATCGTAGCGGAAGAGCTGATACCACTCGCCGCCGCCGACGTCTCTTGAAAAGACGAAGTAGTCGCCGCCGCGGGGATGGAAGCTTCCGCCGTAAACCGGTTCGGTGAAAAACGTCAGTTGCTGGCGCGCGCCGCCCGGCATCTTCACCAGGTGGGTTTGATAAGTGTTCCCGAACCGAGTGCCAATCAGCATCTCGCGGCGCTGCGGGTGCCAGTCTGAGGGAAAAGCGGACCGGTTCTCGGCATAGCGCCCCGCCGTTTCGGCGAGTGAGGCCGGAATCGCCGGCACATTGTCCAGCACTAGATTGTCGGGCGGGGCGAGCACCGCTTCTTGCGCCAGTGCTTCCGCCGCAGCCAGCAACAAAAGCGCCACCAACAAACCAAGCCGACTAAGACGCAGCTTCATGGAGACTCCTTCGCGAAGTTTTTCGCCTTGATTTCCCTGTGCACCTGCACCCATTTTCGTAAGCACCTGCCGTTCACGCCTCCTTCATGGCGTGGGTGATCGCCGTGCCGGCCCTTTCGCTAAGCTGGCTTCGAACCGAAAGCGAGGCGAATAGCCTTTTCCCCTCCTCCGCGCCGACGGTTTTCATCCCCACTCGAACTGAAAGGATTTTGGCAAATCCGTCGTGCCGCCGTAAGCGGCGTCGCTCCCCTTGTGCGCCATGGCCCGAAGTTGGAACAAGCCCGAATTGCCCATTTTAGCTCCGAACAGCCTCATACAGTACACCCATCGAGGGATTCCAGCGCAGTTTTCTCCTTTGGCTGGTTCCAGGGGCCCGCACTCCCTACGCCCGCCACCCGTGATTTCGCGGTCATCAACAGTCCTGGGACCAGTTCACCGCGTTCTGATTGGTTCGCGGGTGGCGCATACATGCCGCCGTTTGGCATGTATGCGATCATGGCGAAACGATGTACGCGCCACCCGCGATTGACTGATTGATTCATTGAATCATTGATTCATTGAAAAAAACGAGGCAAGGGTCCTGCAATGAGTCAATGGATCGATGATCCAATGAATCAATTGAAGAAGTCCTGGGCTACACGTGTGAACATATTGTCTCTTGACGACGCCCCGCCGCTGTGGTAGCCTACTCATGTGAAAAGCCCAAGCCTCGGGGAAGTCCTTTCCTCGCTAAGCTAACAACCCGTCCCAGGAGGAACTATGTCTTTACGCAAATCACCCCAACTTACGCCCC
>JBAVYG010000830.1:0-4323 GCA_049698675.1 Terriglobia bacterium | reverse complement strand
GTGAAGGACTCATCCGGAGCCGTGATTCCGGGTGTTTCCGTCACCGCCACCAACCTGCAAACCAAGGTGAAGACATCCGCCACCACCAGCGACCTAGGTCTGTACCGGATTCTCAACTTGCAGGTAGGGCAATACAGCGTTTTGTTCGAAAAGGGGGGGTTCCAACCCCTCGAGCAAACTGGCATCACACTGACCATCAGCCAGGTCGCGGAGATTGACGTCACGTTGAAGGTCAGCGCGGTGACCCAGACGATCGAGGTCACTGCGGAGGCCCCTGTCCTACAGAGCCAGACGAACGACCTGGGCAGCACGATGTCCCTCCAGGCCTATCGCGCTCTTCCCCTGTCGATCAACGGCGGGCGCGACATCATGGGTTTTGCTTTTGCCGTGACGCCCGGAGTTGAAGGAAACAGTTGGACGAGTAACATTGTCGGGACGCAGGAGTTCAGCAGTGAAGTGCTGATCGACGGCACGCTCTCGCAGGAGTCGGAAACCGGGCAACTCCTGGAGAGCGAACCTCCCATGGAAGCCGTCGAGGAGTTCCGTGTGGATACCGGCGGCACCAATGGCACGGCCGCCATGTACACGTCGGGCGGGACCTTCATGTTCACCATGAAGTCTGGAACGAACAAGTTCCACGGCAGCGCGGTAACTTTTTGGCAGAATGAAGCCCTGAATGCCAACTCCTGGACGAGCGATTACAACGCCGCAGCGAATCCGGCTGAGGCAGCGGAGTTCCGCAAACCGCGCAACCGGCAATCCGATTACGCCTTCAGCGCCGGAGGGCCCATCATCAAGGACAAGACTTTCATCTTCGGCGCGTTCGAGCAAAATCGGATGGCCAACTACACCATGGGCGGAAACACTCTCAACGTGCCCACGGCGGACTTCCTGGCCGGTAATTTCAGTGGGCTTCTGGACCCAAGCGTTAAGTTAGGAACCGACGCCGGGGGCAACCCCATCTATCAGGGAGCGATCATCGATCCGACCACTCAACTGGTATTTCCCAATAACACGATCCCCCAGCAGCGGTTCAGCAAAGTCGCGCAGCAGATCATTCCCTTGTTCCAACAGTACTACGCGCCTCTGGCTCCGGGCTTGAAAAATAACGACGGCATAACGGTGAACAACAACCCCTGGTTCCACCAGACGCAATTCAGTTTTAAGGTGGACCACAACTTTTCGCAAAAGAACCGCTTGGCCAGTTCCTTCATCTGGACGGAGCGGCCGCGGATTCTGGACGACCAGGGGGGCGTCTGGTCCCCGCTGGACCCTGATGGAGGTCCACTCTCCCACGCCCGGATGCAGAAGAACACCGACCGTAAGTTCCGTCTTAGTGACACCCACAACTTCACGCCCAGCGTCCTGAGCATCACCAGCTTCACCGTCGAGCACTTCCGCAATCCCAGCATCGCGACCTCCGCCAGCGGTAACTGGCCGTCCAAGCTGGGCTTCGGCAACACGGGAGCCGGCAACTTCCCGGACATCAGCTTTGGCAACAGCGTGAACGGGTTCGGGGAAACCGCCATCGGCAATAGTGACTCGGGGTACTACACCTCGAACGTTCTAGTCGGTGACCAGACGGTGACCTGGATCAAGGGACGTCATACGATGAACTTCGGTGGGGAGATACGCGGTTTCCAGATCAACAGCCACGGCGGCACCCCGACCCTTAACTTCAACTTCAGCAATAACCAGACCGGTGCTCCGACAGGGTCCTATAACACCAAGGTCGGCTTCGGCTTTGCCAGCTTCCTCTTGGGCGACGTCGCCAGCGCTTCCCAGGGCACTGCCTTCGACCTTTACGGTCGCCGGAAGTCGTTGTCGATTTTTGCCACGGACAGCTTCCGAGTTAACAGCCGGCTGACCCTCAATTACGGCCTCAACTGGAACCAGACGTATCCCTTCCACGAGAGGTACGGCCACTGGGCGAGCTTTACGGACGGCATGAATCCCGTCGTAGGCGCTCCGGGTGTAGTTACATACCTCTCGAAAGGCAGCCAGACCTTCGAAGGCTCTACCCGCTGGTCGGATTTCGCCCCGCATTTGGGATTGGCTTACAAAGTCACCAACCGTGTTGTCGCGCGCGCCGCTTATAGTCTGTATGATGTGCCGATGGGCATCGATTATTGGGAAGGCGTGCCTTACGGTTTTGCGCCCGGCTATTTCCCCACCAACCAGGTGCCGCTGACCAGTAACTTCGCGCCGGCCTTTAACTGGGACAACGGCTATCCGGGCAAACCCGCTGCGGGGACGCTCGATCCCAACTATCTCACTGGGTCGGGGATGGTCTCAATCAGCCCGCAAACGTTGCGCCCAGGCATCACCAATCAATGGAATGGCGGCGCGGATATACAACTCTCCGGGAACACTCGCCTCTCTCTCAACTACCTCGCCACCCGCGGAAACCACCTCCACGACGGGTCGCTCCAGCAGAACGAGGGATCACTCTCCGCTTATGCCAGCTTCCTCCAAGGAGGAGCCTACCCAGGAGCCAACGAATGGGCCTGGATCTGGGACCAGGCTTCGGCAGCGGCGGCCGGCGTTCCTTACCCCTACGCCGGTTATTCGGGCTATGCCTTCGCCGCGCTGTATCCCTTTCCGCAGCTCGCGAACGCCTGGGATTACCTCTTCTACGTCGGCTCACCTCTGGGGCGCTCGCAATACGATTCTTTCCAGGCCGAGGTAGTGCATCGTACATCGCATGGCTTGGTGGCGAACATGAGCTATACCTTGGCGCACCAGCGCGCCACCACGTCGAGCAATTTCCAGGAAGGCTGGGTCAGCTACACAAGTATGCAGAATCTCTCCGACTTGAGTTATGCGGGCAATTACGTCCAGCCCTACAACCAGAGCATTGTGAAGGGATACATTCTCTATACGCTGCCCTTCGGCAACGCCCGCCGCTTCCTGTCGGGCAAAGGCCGCTGGGTGAACGGCATCGTCGGCGACTGGACGTTGGGCACAACCCTCTACTACAGTACCGGCACACCGCTCAGCGTTTATTCGAGCAATTATTACCCTGGCCCTTCCTGGGGGGCGTTTGGCGTCCCCTCGACGATTTATTCGAATGTGGCTGCGGGGGCCGATCTGAGCCGTCACTTCAGCGGGCCAAAATTCAACCCGAGCAACGGCAAGGATCTCGGCAACATGTATTTTAATCCCGCGGGCTTCTCCAACCCTGCCTTTGGGGATTTTGGGAACTCCGGACCGTACACGGCCGGCCTGAACGGCTTCGGTACGGCCAGCGAGAATCTGTCCGCTTACAAGGACTTCAAAATTAAGGAGCGCATGAAGCTTCAGATTCGCGCCGAGTTCTTCAACGTCTTCAACCGGCACTACTTCGACAATCCCGACACCAACATCGCCAGCTCGACCTTTGGCAACGTTTTGAGTGTGGGGGGAAGTCCTCGCGTCGGGCAACTGGGCGCGCGCTTCGAATGGTAAGCTTTTAGTCTTTCCGCTTTCCGGGCAATCCGTCTTCGCGGCGGATTGCCCGGTTTTATTTCTGCCTGTCAGCGAGGTTCTTATGCCCAATCACTGGAACGCGGGCGTCCCGTCCCCACCCACACCCCGTACCACGGCCCTCTGGCCCGCGATCGCACACGGCCAGGATGGACACGCTAGGGCGGCATGCAAGCTAGCATGGCTGCTCTTCCTGACGCTGCTGGTCGTTTGTCTGCCCGCTCGCGCGGCGCGCTATTACCTGGACGCCACGAGCGGCAACGGCGCTCGTTCCGGCCTGTCGCCCGCCCAGGCGTGGCGGTGGCTCGAGAGGGTCAATGCCACAGTTTTCCAGCCCGGCGACGAGATTCTGCTCAAGATTAGCTTGGCAACGGCAGCTTGTGCCCGGAGCTCGGGCCGACGGCATGAGAAGAGGGTGGCACGCCAAGATAGTCGTTTTGTGCTTGCCCGCAAGCCCCCGCTTTTGATCGCGTCAGAGCTGGTCCTTATACCCCTACATCAGCTCTCGGTCTATTTTTCCGGACATAGCTGCTATCAATCGTGGGCTCAGATTCACACTCCGCCTCGATGACTGTTACAGGGTGGTCCGGCGCGTTTTGCGGAAGTCCCGTAAACCTTACGGAGATGTCGTCCTGCACGAAGTCCACCTTCTTCCCCGAGGCAAACAAGCGCGCCGACTTTACCTTGGTGCGAAGTCCGCCGATGGCCAGCACGGTGGGCGGTTTGTAGTACTCGAGCGCCTTGGTTCCCGCCGTTTGCGCGGGCCAAAAATGGACGTGGATGTACAGCGTGTTCCCCTTGCGCGTATATTCTGCAAACGTATGCCAACTTGCTTTGCAGGGTTCCGCCTCATAAATG
>JBAVYG010000829.1:0-1901 GCA_049698675.1 Terriglobia bacterium | reverse complement strand
AACTAGGCCCTGGCGAACGAGGTCCATCACCGCTGTAGACGAAGTGCGAGGGGGCGCGGGCAGGATGTCCGCGCCACAGCAGGCGAGACGCCCGCGCTACGTCGATCACCTGTTACCTGGGGCGGGTCGCTATTACAATGGGTTTGCTGGCACGGTTGATGTATCGTGCGCTGGCATGGAAAGAGCGGCAGCGCGCGCAAAGGGCGGCCTTACTACAGCAGGAAGAGCGGGGCGAATCCCAAATTCCGGACCTCGGTGTGCGCGGGGAAACTCTGGCCTATTGGTATCTGCGCCAAGCAGGATATACTGTAGTGGCGCGAAACTGGCGTGCCCGTTCAGGCGCCGGAGAACTCGACCTGGTGGGGTGGGATGGGCCCATCCTGGTCTTTGTGGAAGTGAAGGCTCGAACCTCCGAGGCAGCGGGTCCGCCCGAGGAAGCGGTTTCCCCGAACAAACAAAAGCGGGTGATCAGAGCGGCCCAGGAATACTTGCGGCAACTCGGACGGAAACCCATAAATTGCCGCTTTGATGTGGTGAGCGTGTCATTGAACCCGGAGGAGGGCTTGCAAGTTCGGCTGCTCAAGGATGCTTTCAAAGCTTGACTGGCCGCTCCCCTTCGGGGTTTAGCCGTAGAAGGAGCAAAACCTTTGCCTGAACTAAGAAGAGACCCCATCACCGGGCGGTGGGTCATCATTGCTACTGACCGAGGTATAAGGCCAACGGATTTCGTCCGGGACAAAGTTCAGATCCGTGGCTCGGGCTTCTGTCCATTCTGCCCTGGCAACGAAAAGAAAACGCCGCCGGAGATTCATGCTTACCGCAACGGTAGCGCACGGGATACCCCCGGCTGGTCGCTGCGCATTGTGCCGAACAAGTTCCCGGCCCTGGGCATCGAGGGAACACTCAACCGGCAGGGTGAAGGCCTTTACGACAAGATGAACGGCATCGGGGCGCACGAGGTCATTATCGAGACGCCGCAGCACAGCCTGACCTTGGCCACCATGCCCACACGCAAAGTCGAGGACGTGCTTTGGGCCTACCGCGACCGCATTCTGGACCTCAAAAAAGACCGGCGCTTCAAATACATCCTGATCTTCAAGAACCACGGTGAGGCTGCGGGCGCCTCGCTCGAGCATACCCACTCCCAGCTCATCGCTCTGCCCGTTGTGCCGAAGCGCGTCCGCGAAGAGGTGGACGGCGCGCGTGAACACTACAACTTCAAAGAGCGCTGCATCTTTTGCGATATCATCCGCCAGGAGACGGAAAAGAGTGCGCGCCTGATTACGGAGAATCAGGCCTTCGTGGTTCTGGCGCCCTTTGCTCCAAGATTCCCCTTTGAGATATGGATCATCCCCAAGACCCACCAATGTGCGTTCGAGCAATCCCAGAAAGCTGAATTCGAGCAACTCGCTCCGATTCTGAAGGATATGCTGTCGCGTCTGGACCGCGTGCTGGAGTGGCCCGCTTACAACTACATCATTCACACCGCGCCCATCGGGGAATCCACAGAGGATTACTACCACTGGCACCTGGAGATCATGCCAAAACTGACCAAAGTCGCCGGCTTTGAATGGGGCACGGGCTTCTACATCAATCCCACACCGCCTGAGGAGTCCGCAAAGTTCTTGCGCGAGGCGGCCCAGCTCCCAACGGCTCCCACGGACGCGTTGCAGAAGGGCGGGCTGGGGTAGTGCCCTAATATGCGACGTAGGGCCGGGGCTTGCCCCGGCTTGGCCGCCCCGTCCCGTCCCGTCCCGCCATGACGGGAGGGAGGCGGCCCTACATTCTAATTAGGACACTACCCGGGCTGGAACCGGCTTGACTTTACGAATCACCGCTTCCTATAATCACTTGACGAGAGATAAGGTTTGTACCCAAGCGGGAATAACTCAGTGGTAGAG
>JBAVYG010000828.1:0-2141 GCA_049698675.1 Terriglobia bacterium | reverse complement strand
CTGTACCGACATCTTTTGGATTTCTGTGGGCCTAACGACGCCTTCATAACCTTCAATCGGGACACTCTATTGGACAGAGCCCTCGTAGATACCGGCGGCTGGAGCCCTAATGATGGGTACGGATGCCACTTTGCGTCTGTCCTGGATGGCACGTGGAAACCAAGGGTTGAAGGTACGCCGAAGTTTCCCACCAAGTGGAAGCTCCTTAAGCTACATGGGTCGACCAACTGGCTCGTGCCATATACGCACGTCAACCTTCAGAGCTACGAGTTTGAATCCTCTTTTCCAAAGTCGGATGGTATATTCCTGTACTGGCAATCGGCCCTGCCATATGCGACGCACAAAACCCGCTGGACAGGCGGTTATGTCGGAACCTGTTACTGTTATTATCCTCCTAATCTGCCCTCTTCTTGTTTTACATACGAGCAGATCTCCGCACCTCCGGGGCACGTTTGGCTCTGGGTTACCCCAAAGGGGATCTTCGCACCATTCGACGAGCCCGATGCAGATGGCGTTCCATCGTCCCCGCTCCTGATCACTCCCGTCCGCCAGAAAAAATACGATGTGTATCAGACGACGATAGACAGCCTGTGGAGGCAGTGCGTAGATTCTTTGGAAACTGCCAACAAAATTGTCATTGTGGGCTATTCATTTCCGCTAACCGACACTCGAGCGCTCGACCTGTTTAGAGGTGCTCTATACGCGCGACGTGGGGAGATTGACGTCGAGATTGTGGCGCCGGACGCCGGCGCTGTCGCTTCGCGCCTAGGGGAGGAGCCATTATCCAATGCGAAATGTCTCACGCTTCATAAAATGAAATGCGAGGACTACTTTGGAGTCCTAGAAAAGGATATATCCCGCCTCATGAAGAGCGCAGCGCTCGAGCACGACGAGGTTCGCACGTGGGTCGAGACGAATTACGCTATGCGTCAAGCGCCCTTCCCCCAATCCGAAAACGGACTAGACCCCGCGTGACACACTCTGGGGCTACGGTAACTCGCCCCACCCTGAAGGTTGATTGGCTGCACGTCGGAAGCGGGCCACACTGCTGAAGGCTTCCGCCACTGTTTAGGTATCGCTGAGGGTCTCGCATCGCAGGTCAGTTTGACGAGTAACGGGCTATTCGTACAAGTGCCGTTCTCGCCCGGCCCATTCTTGGCGAGTGGTCGCCCACTGGGAAAGAATGCTTCGCGCTCGGGGCCGGCATCGTTTAACCTGGGGGGGCCATGGTCCAACGGCGGCGTGTTGCCGATCACCCCTCAATCGCCCCCGCGAACACGTGAGCGCAGTTGTGCAACCCGTGCTTGTGTCACTTCGCGAGCGTCACTGCGGCGCCTCAGTGGGCGCAGGGTTTGTATCGGCCTCCGGAGCGGGCGCTTTCGAAGCAGCGCTGGCTCCGGGCCTTGTCAAGAGGAACAGGGCACGCCCGCTGACTTCCTCATCGAATTCGACACCGCCTCCTTCGAAGGCCAGCCTTATCCCTTCCACTGGGTGTTCAGGAGGCACTTTGGCGATGGCGCAGTTCACTTGCAGTGTCGCGTTTTTCGATAACCCCCGCAACGGCAAGAGGCGGATGCGGAAAACGGCCCGACCGCCTGCCGGCATGGAGCCAGGGAACATTCGCGAACGCATGGGGCCGAACGGTGGGGGGCCGAATGCCCGGCCTTCGCGCATGAGTGCACCCGGCGCGATACCGTACGAATCAAAGCTAACGAGTTCACTGGCGATCCAGACGCCCGTCTCGAGCACCATTCCTTCGGAGGATTTGTGGGTGAAAGTTCCGGCTGCTGTGACCGACTTGCTTTGCGTGGTGAGCGTGCCTGCGCCGCTCATCTCGTAGCTGTCGCCTTGGGCCGACTTGACCACCGCCGGGCAGGTGGCAGATTCACCGGGATCGCAAAGGAACCCCGATCCCACTAGGAAGGTGTAATTGGCGGACATGCTCTGGGCCATGGCCGGACCTGCCCCTAGAAATATGGCCAAGCTCGGCACAGCAACCCACGTGACAATGAGGGTCGAAAATACATTCTGGTTTGACATGACTTCCTCCCCTGCCATGGTCCCCTTGGGAACCTATGTGAGAATACAGTCCCACTGAGCGGCTCTGCCGTCCGTCAGCTGACGGATGCGGAAAGGCTTCG
>JBAVYG010000827.1:0-5341 GCA_049698675.1 Terriglobia bacterium | reverse complement strand
CTGTAAAACTGCCTCGCTCAAGCGCGCCTTGGCAGATTCGTCACTATGCAAAGGCAGTTCAAAGAAGATACGCCTGGCCAGAGAGCGCAGATAGAAGAGCCCCCCAGCAAAGACCACCAAGAGGGCGACCCAAAGAAGTTTGGCGCGCAGGCTCATGTCTCAGGCTCCTCCACCCTGCAAAGCGGCGAGAACTTCCGCCACGGCGGCAGAAAGGTGCTGTTGAAATGCGGGGTCGGTCAGAGGACCGGCGTCGTTATCGGGTGTTAAGCTGCCGATCTCGATCGCCACGGCAGGCGCGTTCACACTGCGCAGCGTGCGTACCGGGGCCGCCGTGGGCGTATCCACTGTTACCCCGGCCATTACAGCGAACCGTAGCTCGAGGGCCTGGGCGAGTTGGCGGCTTTGGTCCAGGTAGGCTTCCTGGACTTGATTCCAGGGCACGAAGATCGACCTTGCCTCGCCGCCCTGCGAAGGGAGCGGCGGACTGGGAGGTTGGTAGGTGTAAACCGCAATCCGTGGCGAGCTGCCGCCCAAATCGCCGGCATGAAAAGTGAGGAAATAAGCGGCCCCCCCCACATTCGCCGCCATTGCACGTTGCTCGAAAGTGGTATTGACATCACCGGTGCGCGTCAAGACAATCCGATATTTCCCCGTCGAGAGCAATGCCAAGCGGACACGTGCCACCAGTTGCGCGACCAGATCTTTTTCGGTGACACCTTCACGACTGCGCCCGCCCGCGTCGTCGCCGCCATGCCCGGCATCCAGGGTCACGACCGGCAAAGGCGGGCCAGGCTGCGTGGCCGGCCCCTCTTCCGTGACGCCGGGTGAAGGCACTGGTGTCGCCAGCGCACGGGCATTTGTGCGAGTCGGCTGGGAAGACGGGGGCGTCTGGGAAAGGGGCTGGGGCGGCTTCAACACGTCGGCCAGGAGAACCTTGCCTCCTTCCGCCACTGCGGGGTAGAAGTTCAGCCCCCCCGCCGAGGGCGTGATGACGAGCTTGGGCAGCCCATCCTGGTCGTCGAAGTGGACGTCGGTTACATAGGAATTCTGGAAGTGGAAGGATTGTTCAAGGGGTTCGATGGGGTGGTCTCCAAGAAACATCACCCACTTGCCATTCATTGATGCCGTCCGAACGGTTACCTTGTCCGTGAACTGGAAGGTGAGCCTCGCGCCATTGCTCACTTGCTCCAACCGTAGGGTAAAGGATCCCGGCTTGACGTCTCCAAGGAAAATGCGGTTCGTCCCCACTTGGTACTCCACCACTTGGCTAGCAAGTCCGGGCAGGACGGTGGTGAGGAAGTCAGTGGGCACCATCCATTTTCCATTGGAAACACGGATGGGAGCCGAGAGGCTTGTCGTCTTCTTGGCGATGCGAATCTTCGGGTCGTCCGCACGAAGTTCGATCTGGGTGTTCCCAAACCCCACCTTAAGGGTGTTGCGCTTTTCCTGTAAGCCGTTAAGCTTTCCGACCAGGTTGAGGACCTGAAGGAGAGGCAGATACTTGGTGTTCTTGATTACTTCCAAAGGAATTACGTGCCGCGAATTGGGGAAGTAAAAAACGAAATTATCACTTCGCAGGGTTCGCGGGGGCCAGAAAAACAGTGCCAGCCCGAATAAGAGGGTCATGGAAAGCAGAACCTTACGCCAGGAATATCGAAGGGATTTCGTCAGGGGCAGCAAGGGCTTTTCGCTTTCTGGGTATGTGTGGTTCCCAGCCGATGTCAAGGTGTCATTCTATAGCAATCACGGCCAACGGTCCAATCAAGCTCCCCAAGTTGCCGACAAGAGGTAGGGTCTGGTGGGGAAAATAGTGTCGGAGGCGCTGGCGGGCAAAAACAAATCCGCAGATTGCGCAGATGACGCAGACAAGTGAAGAAAGACGCGACGAGAAGACCTGCGCCTCTCGCATCTGCTGACCGAGTGAGCAATTTTGAACAGACTTCATATCCCGGACGTGGTAACCTGTAAACTTGTGGTTTCTCGGTAGCTCCCGTCCTGAGTGTCGCGCTCAGAGAGACTCGTCGAGCGCCCACGTTGTTCGCGGAAAGGCTAGGTGCTTCTGTGAAGGATTTGCGCATTACGCTCGTAGAGTTGCCCGCCACGGTCGATGGCCGGCTGGACGGCCGGCTCGCGAAAGACGTCTACTCGCTGTTCCGGTATCCTGCCCGCGGCGTGCCCCTGCTCGAAGCGGTCTGCCGCCGCGCGGGTTACGATGACATCGTCACGCTCGACCCACAGTACAACCGCCCACCGGGGCGCCTGGACGTGGACGATTGGAAGCGCCTTGCCAGCACGGACGTTTTGGGACTCTCGGTCATCACGCGCACCGCGAATCAGTCGTTTGAATTGGCGCGGCGGGTTCGCGCCGTCAATCCCCGCGTTAAAATACTCTTTGGGGGCCCGCATCCCACCGCGTTGCCTGAAGAGTCTCTGGAGTTTGGTGATGTGGTGGTCACGCACGAGGGGGACTACACGCTGCCGCGGGTACTCGAGCGGCTGCAAGACAACCTCGGGGACCCGCAGCTCACCGATTTGCCGGGAGTGAATTATCTTGGTCGGGATGGCGAAATCCTCCGCAATCCAGACCGTCCCTACCTGACCAGCGAAGAACTCTCGGCGCTTCCCTTTCCCGCCTATTCCGACCGCGTCAACCGGGGGATCACCCACAACGTTGTAAACACTTCGCGCGGCTGCCCCTATGAGTGCGAGTTCTGCTCGGTGATTGAGAACTTCGGGCGGGGATTTCGCTTCCTGGACGACGATGCGGCGGTGGCCCTGATTCGCCACACCATCCAGTTGAACGGCAAGCCGATCTTCTTCGGCGACGACATCTTCGCGGCCAATCGCGCCCGGACTACACGCGTGCTCGAGCGGCTGCTTTCCGAGGGAGTCAAGATGCCGCGCTGGTTCGCCCAGGTGCGGGTCGAAACCGCGCAAGACCGTGAACTGCTGCGACTGATGAAGCGCGCCAACTGTGCCATGGTTTTCATCGGCCTGGAGTCCGTAAACGATGAAACCCTTCGGCTGTTCAACAAGCACTCCACCCTCGAGAAGAACCGCAGCGCAATCGCCGCCTTCAACGAAGCGGGTATCCGTGTGCATGGCATGTTCGTGCTGGGTTCCGACGCCGATACGCCTGAAACTCTGTGCGAGACCCTGAAGTTTGCCCGCGAGTCACGGCTCTTCACGACCCAATTTTTTGCGCTCACCGCCGTTCCCGGACCTCCCCTCACCCGGCGCCTGGCGGAGGAGAAACGGATCTTTGCTTGGGGTGACTGGCAACTCTTCGACGCTCAGCACGCCGTGGTTTGTTCCACGCGCATCAGCCCTTCTGAGCTTCAAGCTGGGATCTTCCGCATATCCCGGCAGTTCTATTCGGTCAGTGAAGCGCTCAGGCACCTGCTCCACGGGCGCTTGTTCGATTTCGCCATCCGGCTCCAGGGCGGTTATCTTACGCGGCGAATAGAGCGCGACAGCGCACCCTATGCCCACGCGCTCGATAAGTTCGACAAAGTTCGTGCCGATCTTGGCGCTGAGCTCGATAAACTTGCCGAGAAGGCGCGGGCAAAATTGCGTGAATACGGCGTGGGGCTCGAGGACGGCCAGGCTCGTGCCAAGGCCTATATCAGTGACTTGTTTCAGCAGTTTGAGTCCGCTTGCGACCGCCTGAACCTTGAGCTGGTCCCTTATGGGCATGCCTTGCGGGAGATGGCGAGTAAGAAGTTCGAGAAGCATCTCCAGGCCCTTGCCACAGACTCGCTCGAGCAGGCACACGCGCAATAGAACCTCTTCCGTCGATTGCAAACCAAGACAATGTGAAGCGAGGGAACGACCTCGGGCTTATCCCTTCTTCAGTTCCCCCGGGACCCTAAAGCCTGCTTCCTTAGCATTGAAACTAACTGACCCCATTTGGCAAGCTACGGGCTGGAGGCTCTGCTTCACTCGTTGATGGGTCGATTTGCTTCCCGAGGTCCAATGCCTGCCATGCAAAATTGCTCATCCCGGCTAATGAGGGCCAAGAACAGTGTGGGGCCGGTCCAAGTTTCCGCCGGGTGGCGCATCAGTTCTTCATGTACGCGAGCACGATCACTGCGCTGGACCAAGACCGTCACCTCCCCACGTGGATCCTGGAGAGGGAATGCATAACTCCAAAAACATTCAGGAGCCACAAAACCACGAGAATGACCACGACAGCATTCAAGATCGACTTAATGGAGCCCGCCATCGGAATGAAGCTATTGACGAGCCAGAGGAGAACACCAACCACGATCAGGGCCACCAAGACTTGAACTAAAGGCATGATCCAATACACCTCCCGCTTTGTTTTCGAAGACGGACGTCTATACGTCCGCTCCAGGTTGCACACTGTTGAGTGTTGCCTGCGGCTTCTCAGTGATGGCCGCAACGGCGCAGCTCCCTAGAGCGAGTGGCAATGCCAGGCGCTTGGCCTGGTCAGCGAGGATCTCGGCGCGAATGGCATCAACCCGGAGGAAAAGCCACAGGTCGGCCTGAGAGGTCTCGAGGCTCGACAAGTCATAGTCAGGCGTCATCTCTCCTCCTCGAATCCGCCTTGGGATACTTGTTATCGTGGGCAGCCATGCAAGTACACTTAGGATGAGCGCCTTTCGTGCCAGGTGGACCGTTACACTCACTCGAACGTTCGTCCACCCGAGGGAGAGTATTTCGTCAACGTGCTGTCCAGGCCCTCGGCCGCGCGAGGAGTGCGCACTGTGCCGTCGATCAGAATTTCTTTCGCGGTCACCCTGCGTCCATAAACCTTTTGGTTATCGTCTTCATCTTGCTTGTACACGGCCCCATCGAGCGACGCTCCGCCAAACAAGCCCCTGGAGCGTGAATAGCTGAGAATCTCCGCATGGAGTTGAACGTCGGTCGCGCCTTCCGCGGAACGACCCACCGGGCCGCCCGCTACGGATAACTCCGCGCCTAGCTTGACGCTGTCCTGAACCAGTTTCTTCATACCACCCGGGTTCATCACCAGGAAAACAACGTCGGTGGCCTTACCGCCGATCTGAAATCCCACGCTCGCACCGCCCATGGTGAACATAGAGGGGGCATCCCAGTTACCGTTCCCGCCTTTGCGGCACACCAGCACACCGCGTCCATAAGTGCCGCCAAATCCAAAGGCGAACTTGATCTCGGAAGGAACGATGCCTACGCATACGGCCTTGTCCAACAAGTCGTGAGGAATACCCTTGTCGGGAGTACTCATGATCTCGTTCATAACGTTGGTTGCCTTTTGCAGTTGGCTCTCCCCGGCAAATGCCGTGGCGCAAAACGTCAGCATCAGGAAAACTAAAGTAAGTCTTTTCATTTAAAGCTC
>JBAVYG010000826.1:0-7718 GCA_049698675.1 Terriglobia bacterium | reverse complement strand
CAAAAACTCCGTAGCGCGAAAGTCGCCGGTCGAGAGGTCCACGAAGGCTACGCCGGCATTGCCGTCCCTCTCCGCCACTGCCGCCAGGTAATTGTTGTCGCGCGGCTCGAGGATCTGCGAGTCAATCGCCGTTCCGGGCGTCACCACCCTGGTGACTTCGCGCTTCACCAGTTTCTTTGCCAAACGCGGGTCTTCCATCTGGTCACAGATGGCAACACGATAGCCGCGCCGGATGAGCTTGGCGATGTAACCCTCGGCAGCATGGTACGGAACACCACACATCGGGATGGCCACGCCTTTCTCCTTGTTGCGGGAGGTCAGCGTGATTTGCAGTTCTTTCGAGGCCACCGCCGCGTCCTCGAAGAAGAGTTCGTAGAAGTCTCCCAGGCGAAACAGCAGAAGCGCGTTAGGATGACGCTCCTTGATGGCGCTGTACTGCCGCATCAAGGGGGTGGAAAATTCACTCATGGGCGCATTCAACTTCTCGAACCATTATAGCTTCACTGAGGGGCAACGTTTCAATATTGCTCTTAAGTCCCGCCACGGCAGGTCAATGGTCCCGCCACGGCGGGTCAGCTTTCCGCCCTCCCATGGCACTGCCTTCACTGCCAATTGCCGTCTGCCTACTGCTTACCGCCTACTGCCTACCGCTGTTGCACTCGCCCCCAATGAATTAAGGAGCAATGGTACTTTAGTAGGCTTGAGTTGGTTTGAGAACAGCGCTAGGAATAGAGTGTTGTATACGAGTTTCTTCAGGAACTCAGGTAGCGCAAGAGGAGGTCAGACTTATGTCGCCGGCCGGCGCCACTCCGACACGCTGGAGCTCATGGGTCTGCGACATTCAACACTGTTTGGAACGCATTATTTGACTTGGAGGTCACTTTGAACTGTCTTCGTTTGGGGAGCCGGTTTCCGGTGGAATTTCCCGTAAAGGTACAATGGAAAGACCGGCCAGGAAAGGTACATCGGATGCAAGGTGAGATTATAACAATGAGCGGGAACGGAGTGTTCATGCGGCTGCCCTCTCAGCTACGCCCGAACACGAGAATTACCTTAACGGTGAGTCTACCCACCGAGATTACAAGAACTCCGCTCAAGCTCTTCTGCCAGGCCCGTGTGGTAGGCCAGAAGGAGGTCAGAACCTGTCCCTTCGGCATAGGCGCGATCATCGACGATTATCAAATCCGACCGGCACGTCCGCGTAAGTGACCTCAACCCAACTTGACACTATCCGCTAGAAACGGGTCCTGAGGCCTGCTCCTGTCCGGCCTCAATCAGTGGTATATCGAGCTTTTGGTGGATGGCATACAACACCAGTTCCAAGCGGTCCGAAACCCCGACCTTATCGAAGATAGCACGCAGGTGGTTCTTCACTGTCTGCTCCGCCATCGACAGGCAGCGGGCAATTTCGCGATTGGGGAACCCTTGCATCAGGCAACTAATAACAGCCTTCTCGCGTCGCGTGAGTGTGTCGGCAGGTCGCATGGAAGGCTTCCGGGGAGCCGCTGCTGTCTTAACCATCTCGGCCCCTGTTGCCCGAACCATTCCCGTCTTGTGCTTGATCGCCTCCCTGATACACCTCGAGAACTGGGATAGCGCCGCTGATCTCACGATCACACCTGCGGCTCCGGCCTCCATGTAACGGGAGGCCATATCCCCCTTGAGGGCAGGAGCGGTGATAACAAGCTTGCTGCGGGGCGAGACCCGCCGTATTTGTTCCATAAAGTTACCGGGAGGTTCTGCTGCAATCTCCCCCTGAACCATTAACACGTGCGGTCTAAACCGTTCTGCCAAGCTAACAACCTGTTCACTGGTTGTAGCTTGGGCTACCACACGCAGGTCATCCTCAAGTGAGAAGAGTTGCCTCACTCCGAGGCGAAAAACCTCTTCCCGGTCTGCTAACAGAATCCGGATTCTCTTTGGCTTGTGCGCTTTTTTCATCAGCCGAGAGGGGCAACGTATCCCATGTGCCCGCAGGCGCTGCACTGGACGGTTAGGTTTTCGCACCTTTTGACCGCGTGGGGCGGAGCTGGAAATCTTCAATGACCGCGCCGATCCCCTGATTCTTGCCCATGCGGCTCTTGCGAACCACACGCCCCAGACAAGAAAGCTCAACGGGAACCTTCGTTAACTCGATGGGCAGATTGATGGTGACGTTTATTGTTGTGCCGAGAGGCAGGGGGCTGGGCATCACTACGAGTAACCCACCGGTACTTATATCTCCAGTTCTCCCTTGCGCTCGACCAACTCTTCCGCGCCGGGCTTTCCACCGGACTTGCACCGGTAGCATTAGCGGATAACGTTTGCCTTGGCGACGCTCAAGCATAACTCAAAGCCCCAGTGATCTTAGCACAGGGCTTGCGCGTTTCCTAGTGCCAGGTTAAAGCACGACGATTCTGCGCAGCAGCCCGCCAATTGAGGGGATCCCCCCTCGCGACGCTGGTGGCGGCCGTGACCACAACTGGTTGGCCATTCAATCCCACGATGTCGTGGTACGTGGTCCATCACCTAAATGTGCTGCAAGCCTTCCCTTATCCGGCGGAATTAAGTCCCCACTTAGCGGGCCAAGTCTTGCCCCATTCCAGTCGGCCTGCATTCCCCCTACGATTTTTCTTGACAAAGGGTACGCCCGAGCGAATACTAAACCACATGGTTAAGTGTTCTGGGCGCGAGCTCGACGCAACGTTTGCGGCGCTTTCCGACGCCACCCGGCGCGGCATCCTGGCGCGGCTGGCGCAGGGCGAAGCCTCCGTCAGCGATTTGGCCGCGCCGTACGAAATATCGCTCCCCGGCGTGTCCAAGCACCTGCGGGTGCTCGAGCGGGCAAAGCTTATCGCGCGGCGGAAAGACGGACGAGTTAATCGCTGCCGCCTGGTCGCCGAACCCATGAAGAACGCGGCCGAATGGATCGAGCATTACCGGCAATTCTGGGAACAGCAGTTCGATGCACTTGCGCGTTTTCTCGCACCATCCCAAAGAAAGGGAGAAGAAACATGCCAGCGCCACAACAGGGCCCCCAAACGCGGGTTCAAATCCGGAGGATATTCGCAGCGCCGCGCGCGACAGTCTTCGAAGCCTGGACAAAACCCGAAAAACTAGAAAAGTGGATGTGCCGGGATACTCCCCAAAGTGCCACGCGCTACTGGGATTTCGATATTCGCGAGGGAGGCGGGTTCCACCTCGAGAATCGAATGCCGGACGGGGCCGTATACAAGCAGTGGATCGGGTATCGTGAGCTGAAGCCTCCGGAGAAGTTGGTTCTCGCCTGGAATTGGGAGCGTCTCGACGCCGAAGGCAAGCGCGACGACGGGCCGCACGAGAGTCTGGTTACGGTCGAATTCCGTGATCTTTGGGGTTCGACGGAGGTTGTCCTGACACACGAATTGCTTCCCACACGGGAACTGCGCGAGGGAGTGCGGAGGGGTTGGAATGGCTGCTTCGACGTTTTGGAGCGGGTGATGTAGCGGCGATTTTACATCGCCACAACCCCAATGGACTTCACATGGCCATGGCGACGTAAAGTCGCCGCTACGCCAGGTTCAGAATATTCTTTGAGGGAGGAGAAAATGCGAAAAACAATCTGCCTGTTTGCTTTGGGGGCCATAGCCATCGGATTGTTTGCCACCCGGGCAAAGTCGCAAGCAAAACCCGCACACGGATTCGACCGTCTGAAAACGCTCGTAGGCACATGGGAATCTGCCAGCCCACCTGGCGGAGCCCTCACGAACACGATTCGGCTGGTGTCGAATGGGAGCGCGCTGGAAGAGATATTTCAGAGCACCGAAGACGACCAGATGGTAACCCTCTACACGGCGGATGGAGATCGGCTGGCGCTGACCCACTACTGTGCGGCAGGCAATCAGCCGCGCATGGAAACACTTGCCATCACCGGCGACCCGAAGGAATTCGATTTTTCCTTCACGGGTATCACCAATCTGGTGAATCCCAACGCCGGGCATATGCACCACTTGGTGATCCAAATCGCCGATCAAGATCACTTCACGGAACAATGGACGTGGCGCGAGAATGGCAAGGATCGGTTCCATACGATTCATTTCACGCGAAGGAACTCGTAGCCATTTCGGGTTGCCCATCGGCTCTGTGCGTCGGCCTTATGCATCCTCAGGCAGGCAACGGGCGAGACCCCGACAGGTGGGGGCAGGCGGCCCGTGCGGCGTTTACTAAACGGAGGCGACGTTGCGGAGGTGCCGCACCTCGCGGAGGCGGCGAAATTGTTGGTTGTAATCCAAGCCGTAACCGACCACGAAAACGTCGGGAATCTGGAAACCAACGTAGTCGGCCTTGACGGGAACGGCGCGGCGGGAGGTCTTATCGAGTAAAGTGACGAGCTTCAAGCTCTTGGGCTGGTGGGCGGCGAGCACGCCTTGGAGGTAGTGATACGTTCGCCCGGTGTCGAGGATGTCTTCGACAACCAGAACGTCGCGCCCCGCGATACTGACGTCAAGGTCTTTGGTGATTCTCAATTCGCCCGATGACGTGGTGCCGGCGACATAGCTCTGAATTTCCAGGAAATCCACAGTGGCCTCGATGGAGAGGTTGCGGACGAGGTCGGCCATGAATATCCAGGCGCCCTTGAGCACCCCAACCAAGTGCGGTGTGCGGCCGTGATAGTCGCTGGAAATCTCCTCGCCAAGCTCGCGAATTCGCGCTGCAATCTGGCTCGCATCCAGAAGCACTTCGAGGCTCAATTCAGAGAAAGCATTACCCATGGGCATTCACCGTTGACGCTCTTTGGGAGCATCTGTTAAATTGAGTGTTGGCATCTTGTATAAAAGGAGATTCTGTGGCAAGTCACAAATCCGCATTAAAGCGCATCAAGCAAACCCAAAAGCGTACCGAATTGAAGCGCGCGCACACCACAAAGTTGCGGCATCAAATCCGGAAGTTCCGCGCCGCGCTCAAAGCCAAGGATAAGGCCGCGGCGGAAGCGCTCCTGAAGCCAACCCTGGCTCTCATCGATCACTCGATCCACAAGGGCGCCCTGCATCCTAACACCGCGGCGGGCTACAAGTCGCGCCTGACCCTCGCCTTGCACGCTCTCGCGTAAACTGTGTTTTCGAAGGGAGGACCATTAGGGTTCTCCCACCTCGCGTCGGGGAGTCCCCTGGGGAGCACCCACCCTAACCTTCTGCTCAAAATGACATGTCATCCTGAGCCCTTCGCTTGTCATTCTGAGCGGAGCGAAGAATCTCCGCAGTTCGCTCAGGGTAAACTGCGCGAAGGATCTGCTTTTCTTCGCGCCGCGCGATGAAGTTGGCGCCTAGTGCTACAAAGGAGATCACCCTTCGGCGGCCGGCGCGGGGAGTTCTTCGCCAATCGTGGGCACGCCGGAGGTTTCCTTGCCGATCACCACCTGCCAAACCAGAAACTCCAAGAGGATTTTTGAATCCTTCCACGACGATTTGATTCCCAGATCGGTGCGGCGGACGGCCCGAAGCGCCTGCTGCAATTCTTCGCGCGGATAATTGCGCAGAACGAGCGGGACGATTTCCCAGGTTGAATAGGGATTTGCGGGGCGCGACCAGCCTCCCCGGCCACCGCCGTAAGGCGCCCCTCCGCCCCTTAACGTCTGGCGAAAGAGGTCGCCCACGCACCAGACAATCAATGTCTCGGCGACCTTGCTGGCCAAAAGTTCACGGAGGAATTCCAGCGCTTGGCCACATTTCCGTTCGGCGATGGCGCGCAGGAGCTTTCCGATTTCCCGCTCCTCGCGGAAGGCTACGATCAAGTCCAGGTCAGCCGCTTCCCAGCGCTTCTTGCCTGGCATGGCGGTAAGCAGTTTCTCGATTTCGGTGCGCATCCAGAGCAGGTTGACGCCGGAGGTCTTCGCCTCGGCCCGCGAATCGTTACTGATCTCAAACTTGCTCGCAATTTCCTCTGCCAATCCGGCCTCGATCTCCACTCCCGCCTGATGGAGGAAGTCGCTGGCCCACAGCGCGGCTTGGCGACGATTGAGCGCCCGCATCTCCACCAACTCCGCCTTCTTCTCCAGCAACTGGATGAACTTCCGCCGCCGGTCCGGCTCCGCCGCAGTGAATACCACGGTGGAAAAGGGTGAGGGGCGCTCCAGGTATTGGCGCAGCGCCTCGGCGTCTTCCTCGGCCGCATGTTTGAAATCCTCGAGGTCAGAAAAGAGCAGGAAGTTGTGTCCACCCAACATCGGCATCTGCAGGGCTGCCTCCAGGTCTTGCCGGAGCCGCTCCGGCTGAAACTCGATTTCCGCCAGGCACCATTGCCGCGCTTCTTCGGGAATCGAGTTCACCACCGCTTTGCGGCATTCTTCCTGGAGAAACCGGTCAGGGCCGCGAAGGAAATAAGCCTGGCCGGCTTTGCCTTTTCGGAATGTGGCGACAAAATCAGAAGGTTGCATGTTATGGAAATTAGAAACTGGAAATTAGAAACTGGAAATTCGCAAGCTTGTTTTCTGGTTTCTGTTTTCTAGTTCCCAGTTTCATTTTCCTTTCTCTTTTGTCTCCCTGTGCTCAGTGCTGAAGCTCTTTGTCCCTGCTGATAACCGGCGGAGTCTTGCCTCCCGTCTGAAACCGGCTTCCATGCTACCATCCGTCCCGCCTCAAGCACAAGAAAACGGGACCTTTGGTAGTGGGCTACTTTGAAATTTGATATTCAAAATCCTGGCCCTGAACCGTGCACTTTCCCTCCCAGCAGCCATCGACAAATTTCGCAGCGCAACTTACCTCAACATTCTCTTCGCCATATCGTGTGCGAAGAGCCTCCCGCACCGCCTTGGTGACCCTCTTTTCGCTGAGGTTCGCAAATACCTGAACCTTCCCAAGGCCAAGAAGAGGGATCTGATAACCGTTACCGTTGGTTACTAACAATCGGCACACCATTAAGCCTCCTTATAAATCACGCGGGTGGCGCAGACATTGCCTTGTATGTATGCGCCCGAGCGGCGAGGTTCTCGACCCGTGGGTGCAGGGCGGATTGCCAGGGTCCCGGAAATAAAAAGCAATGTCGGCCCCACCCGCGAACGGGTTTAGTAAGAAACTCTCGCATCTTAAAGCTGCCGTTTCCATTTTGATGGCGTGGTACAATTTCGTCCGCGTTCACCAACCGCTTCGAGTTGTAGCTGCGATGGAAGCGGGATTGACCGATCACGTTTGGACCGTGCCGGAACTTCTTGGCTATGCAACATAATCGCTGAATCACATCCCGCTTTCATCTTGGTCCCTTCAAGGCAATATCTGACTCTTTGGTTATTTGCAGTAAACCACGGAACTCCCTTATCTTGTCATCCGTTCCATGGCTGATCGTTCCCGCGATTTTGTCGAATTCTATGTACGCCCACCGTGGTTTACTCCTTTTTTCGATTATTCTTAGGCGACGGTCTGCTTCCATAAAATACTCAGCAGCAACGAAATCGGCTGCCTGGAGCGGAACGAAAGCGGAAATAACATTGCCTGAATCGGTCTTGCAGTCTTTCTTCCCCGGTCGAAATTGAATGTTGTGGCCGCTATTAGTTGCCGATTTCTCAAGTTTGTTTCTTCCCAAGTCACCTTCCTCGAAAATATGCTCGATTGGAGATTTTATCCGGTCTCGCATTGCCCATTTACTGACTTCCATGACAGAGCGATAGCCCGCAAATGAGTATGCAGTTAATCGCCATTCTTTTCTGTCCGCTTCCGAAAAGTTGGTAGCGAATCCCTTGTTTGAGACCACAACTCCAAACTTTCTGT
>JBAVYG010000825.1:0-18428 GCA_049698675.1 Terriglobia bacterium | reverse complement strand
AGGGCGGCACTCAGAAGAATGATGGATGAAATCGAAAGTTTTTTCATAGGTGTTTGTCCTCCACGTTCACTCTTATCCGGCTGCTTTACAGGAGCATTAAGCGGAAGTTAACAATTGGGTTCGGCAGTCTTTAGTCCAGTGTTCTCCGGGCTCCCTCACCCCAAATTGCATCCCCCCAACAGCATGCTGAATGACCCGTATTTGAGTTCCGTTCCCCACCAAGAATGTTGGGACAGATTCCCATCGAACGCATCGGCACAGGGTCAAGAGGCGGACTTCCCGAGCACGCTCCCGACCCGAATTGTCGGAACAGGGGCCGAGCAAAAGCGTCCGGAGCAAAAGCGTCCCGGTCGAAATCGTCGGGACAGGTCGGGACAGGTCAGCCCCAGCATTAGAGATTTGCCCCTGGCGAGCCGGGGCCACTGCAGAGCGCGCTGAACAGCTTTTGAGTCTCTTGCCAAAAAAAAGAGCGTCGTCCGAAGCTAGGGGTGACTCGACAAGCCGGCCGGTCAATGTCCCGACGCTCCGAATCGATCGCGGCTAAAGTAAAACTCAGCGATTATCTCGTGGACTCCCACCGAACCAAGAGGCAGGCGCCGTCCGAAGGCATCGTAAGTTCAGAATAGTATCGGGCGGGCAGGTTAATCTAAGGTGAAGCCATTGTTACAGGACGGTTACATTAGAGACGCGGCAGCGGGACGGACGAGGCAGGTGTATTTGCTTGAGGATGCTGGTAGGCCCGTGGGGACTCGAACCCCAGACCTCTACCGTGTCAAGGTAGCGCTCTAACCGGGCTGAGCTACGGGCCTACAGTACAGAACCTATCAGTCACCTCACAGGAATTCTACCACGGTTGTCGCTCCCGCACACTCGCGGCAATCAAATCTGCGGCGATGGCCTTTTCAATGGGCGACTATCCCCGCTTGAATTTTTCGACTGTCGTCCCGGCATGGGATGCTGCGCGCGCCAGCAACTCCGCCTGCTCGTTCTCCGACAGCGGTTTGAAAGTTTTGGCGAGGTAAAGGTTGTAGTTCAATTTAAAAGAGGCGGGTCAATTAAGGGGCAGGTAAACGAGACGTCCCTCATCGATGATTCTGAAGAAGCCTGGGCAGGCTCTGGCTGCGCAGATTACCGGCGCGTAACCGAAGTATTGAGCGGCCGAGATTAACGTTTGGTTCCCACACAGGGGGCAAGCAAGGATAGCGTAAAAGGCCGGTTCGGAATTCAGGTCAGCGGCCTCCAGTTCCTCAATTAGAAATATATCTCCAGGGGCCATTGCGGAAATAGATAATTCATCCACACGACAGAGTTCCGTGGGAGGTGAGATGGTCCCTTCTGGGGTCTGCGAACGTCGCTTTTCTACGTTCTCTCCCTTGTTTCTGGTGAATTTTGCTCTCTCTCGGTCCCGCATGCTAATCGCCCTTGCGGCAGCCACTGCGAACGGTCTCATGGCTCCCCATGGGTCGGAGGTAGAAGACCCGTCTGCCACCCTTCGTAGCGGTCCCGGCCCAGCGGGGGTGTCGGCGAAGAGTTTGCGCCCAGTTTAAGTCAGCCGCTGCGAAAGGGTGCCGAGCAGACCGCTCCTGACCCGTCTCGACCCATCCCGATGGTTTCCTTTTGGGAGGGCGTTCCCATAGGCGTTCTTCGGCATGCTGATACGCCGAAGCTTGCAGAGCTGGGCAGGACTTTTGACGGGAAGCGGACAACAGGAGCTTTCGATGGGCTGGGGCAAAGCTTCGGAAGCAGACAAGAACCTGGGCAGAGAGGGAAACCACCCCGGCTTTTCCAAATCGGGACTCGCTTCCCATTCTGGGACCAGCCGTATCGGCCTTCGATGTCCATACAAGAAGTCCGAAAAGGCTCCCGGCGAAAGTCCCCTAGATGTCCCCGGTTGGTCTTGTGGGAGTTCCAGCCTGAACACCAGGTTGACATCCTCCCTGCGGATTTTGCTGTTCCGAGTCACAGCACCGAAGTCTGCGGATTCTCGTGAATGCGTGCTGCCAGCGTGGCTTCGGGTGCTCGCTCCCTGCCAGCCCCGCCCACAGACTACTATCGGCAGGGTCCCGCGAGGGCTTGAGAGAAGGCGTTGCAACTTGCGCAAGTGCGAGGTTCCTCGCCTAATTCCGGAGCAAGCCATCGGGTAGGCCAAGCTTGCATTTGCCTAATCTAAGACCTTTCCAATTTGGAACTGAAGGCCAGCCTGGCGCGAATTTCTACGGCGCCTCGGAAAGGAACCTGGGCATCAAACGGCTGCCCCCTGGTACGGCGTCATAGCGTGCCAGGGTAGGTCCAGGCCCGCTTCTTACTTTCCTTCCTCGACTCATCCTAGCTGGCCATCCCATTGAAACGCAGTCAGTTAATAGAGGTCGCCGATCCGACACCGGCGATGACGCTAGGCCACATGTAAGCCTACGACTGTGAACACGCTGACCCCATCTTGCCCCGCCAGGCTCGAGAGCGGAATTCGCCAAGCGGATTTATCCCTGGCCGCAAGGGGGTGGCACTAGATTTGCAATTTCTAATCGCAGCGCCACGAACTCACGAACAAAGAAAGCGTGAGGGTTGCGGAGGGCCGAGGGCTCTACGCCTATGGTGAGGTGTCAGTCAAGACCAAAAGCTGCCTTGGGAATCCGCCGCAAGACGCAACCCAGGCCAAGGCAGTCCTCCCGTGGCGCGAGGCTGAGCGAGAGGGGTTTGATATGGCAACGCAAGTGGGAGTGGTGGAAAGCGCCAATCGGCTGCAACGCCAACACGGAGTTCAAATTTCGCCAGGGAGTGCCCTGCGCACCTCACGGATACGCCGACACGCGCCGGCTGTGCATAGTGGAGAAACCTGCGGAAAACAGGAACCGGAAGATCATAACTTGTTACTGGCGATGACGCCGCTGGTCAAGCGAGTGGCGTTCGAGATGCGGCAACACTTGCCCGCTCATGTGGAGATGGATGACCTTGTGGGGGCGGGGACCTTAGGACTGGTTGATGCGCTGCGGAAATTCGATCCTTCAAGGAAGGTGAAGATTGAAAGTTACGCCCGACACCGAATTCGTGGGGGTATCCTGGACGCCCTGCGAACTCTCGACCCTGCCAGCCGCGACATGCGGAGGCGGGCGAGAAAAGTGGAGAGGGCATATCGCGAGTTGGAAGCAATTCTGGGTCGCCCCGTGAAAGATGAAGAAATTGCGCAAGCATTACGCATTAGCCTCCAGGTATGGCACCGCTGGGCGCGAGAAATCCACGCCCTGGGCTTCGACGGATGGCAGCGCCGCGAGACAGCGGCAATGACAGGTAAGCTGCCTGTGGGAGATGAGGGTAGGATGGTGGCGCCACAACAAGATCCCTTCGATCTCTGTTATCGCCGCGAGCAGCGCGATCTCCTGAACTGTGCCCTGGCCCGTCTCCCCGAACGTGAAAGGCTGATTGTCACCCTCTACTATCAGCAGGATCTAACTATGAAACAGATTGCCGCCCGGCTCGAAGTGGATGAATCGCGTGTTTCACAACTTCACGCGGCAGCCCTGCAACGGCTCAAGGCGCGCTTGCAGTCCTCCCTTTGTCCACCGGAATAGGTGAGGCTGGCGGTTGCGAGTCCGGCTGACCTCGCCGCCTGACACTGCCAACGGGTCATGGGTGAACGGAGGAGAAAGGGAACGGCTTGGCTCGAGCTTCGTCGCAGCACGGCCAACATCGCCGTGCTACGAAAGAACGTGGGCAGGAATGAAACCTCTTCTCAGGAGGTTCAGCGCTTCTCAGGCGTACTGACCCGTCAGGCGTACTGACCTGAGATGGCGCCGTACAACGTTAATCGTGAGCGTTAATCGTGAGCTTGCGGCAACTGCAAGGTAGTGGTAGCCTCGTTCTCTGATGACTCGACACGAAAACAAGCTCTTCGAAAACCAGCACCTGGTTCTTGACGACGGGGTCTTCGTCAACTGCACCTTCAAGAATTGCAGCCTGGAGTACTCCGGCGGCGACGTCTACGTACAGAACTGCCAGGGCGAGGGTTGCCAACTCGTCTGGCGCGGAGCGGCGCAACGTACGGTCATGCTGCTTCAGGGTCTAGGCTTGATGGTTGCGCCACCTCCGCCGCCTACTGGTGATCAGGCTCGCCGGGTGCAGTAAGCGCATCCCGACTTCTGTCCCCAACCCGCTTTCAGTGGTGGCAACGGGCTCTGGTCTGCCTGTCAAGCCGGGATGCGACAGAGGAGGCTTGACCCAAAAGTGTGACCTCCGAATCCAGCCTTCGCTAGCCCCTGCCAGCTTACCTTTTAGACAGATTCCTGTTGTGCATCAGTGTGACTTGCCGGTGTAACTCCAAGTCAGGTAGCGCGGTGAGTGACGCGGCTTGGTGTAGGCGGTCGCGTTACGCGTCTTCGATGGCGGGCGTTGCAGACATGCCGGGGTTTGCGATGGCAGAAAGAGAAACGGGCGGTCGTCGGCAGGCAATGAAGCTGACTACGGTGGGACCTGCGCTACGCTCCTGAATCCTGCATCCTGAATCCTAACTTCTGCTCTAGACACGAGGCTGCAACGTGATAGCCTACCGTAGTAGACCCATGGAGAGCGCCGCCACAGAGCGCGTGACGGAGCTTCGAAATCGCTCCGCCGGGGGCGGAAAAAGGGCACAAAATGCAAAAAAGCATTGTTTAGACGGAACGAACCGAAGACTCTGCTGAAAATAAAGCAGTTAGCTTTTTCAGACGCTCAAAACGAACTGCCTTTTCAGGGCAAAAAACCCCCCACCAAAGCCAATAACACGGCGAAAAATCCACCACTTGTGGGGCATTTCCCTGTCTGCGGGCACCCTGACGGGCAGGCACATCCTTCAGGGCTACTCCCCATCAACGTACGCGTTGGGCGCTAGGAGCCTGCAATCATTCCCAAAATGTCCGTTGAGTCAGCAGCGGCGCAGGTCGGGGTTGGGTTGGCATCATGCATGCTCTAGAACAGGCTGCGGGGGAGCATGTACAGCAAGACGCGGGGCCCTAAGGGGCAAAGCCATGCAGGACCTCACTTCTAGGGCGCGCGCTCCCGTGCAAAAGCAGCTTGACCAAGCCGCTTGTTAAGGCATACAGTGTGCGGCTCGGCTGGCTTCTGGGCAAGACGCGTTTGTTCGGAGCCTCTGACCAGGAGAGCGAAAATGGCTCTTCACGACCGGATCGCGCTGCAAGCTGGTGCCATCGGCATCCGAAGCGAATTGAACGCCGCGGAAGTCTTTGCGGACTACGCTGGCGGGCTCCGCCAGCGTTTGTCACGACAGGAAAGTGAGCTGCTTGTCCAAGAGGAATTGCGCTCGAAGGGCATCCCCGAGGGAGTGTACCGGAAGCAGTTCCCTCATGTTCCGCGAGCTGCTCTCCCACCTTCTCAGTTCCCTTACGAGACTTCGTGCCAAGCAGATCATAAGCGACCTTCCGTTAGCGGAGTTTTCTTGGGCGTCATGGAGGGCCACTGCAAGGCGTGTGAGTTTTGCTAGGAGGATGATGTGAGCCGGACCCCAGAACGGTTGGCTGAATCCTCAGCAGGGGCAGGTAGCGTGCGGTTGGTGTTACTAAGTCCACCCGGGGAGGCGCGATGGAACGTCTGTTTTGTGACCCGCGAAAGTGTGTAGGTTGCCATGCCTGCGAGTTAGCTTGCGCTATCGAACATTCCCATTCGAAACAGCTTTGGTCGGTGATCTTGAACGGGGAGTCCGTCCGCCCGCGACGCGCCGTGCACTTGGTGGGAAGGGAGCCGTTCCGTGCAGGCATAGCTGGGCGGGCCGTCTCGCTCGGGTGCCACCACTGTAATCCGGCCCCCTGCGTTGATGCCTGTATCAGCGGAGCGATGCACAAGGAGAAGGGCGAGACCATCTGCACGGTTTCTCGTTGTGTGGGATGCTGGATGTGTGTGATGGCCTGTCCCTATGGGGCCATCACGCCCCTGGAGACGGCCCTCAAGTGCGATCTTTGTCCCGACCGAGCCGACCGTCAAGGACGAGCCCGTTATGCCTGCGTGGAGGCTTGTCCGACCGGAGCGCTGGTGGTGGGGACGTTTGAGGAATTCCGGCTGGTATTGGCTCAGCCGGTGGAGCGGCCCTTCGCGCAGGAGACAGTAACCCTCGGGCAGTGTGAGTCAGAGTGAAGCTAAAAGACTGCCTCGTTGGGGTCTCGCGCGTGTGTGCCGAGTGGACGACGCTTCCAGACATGAGGGAATGCCGGCAGCGCCGGGCTTCTTCTGGTAAGGTGGGCAGCCCTGGCGGAGAATTACTTTTCTGCCGAACCAGGTAAGGAGGTGCAATGCGATACGTGATTGTTGGCGCGTCAGCAGCCGGGGTAAGCGCCGCTGAGACCATCCGACAGCGCGACCCCGCCGCGGAAATCGTGGTGATCTCCGACGAGAGACTTGTTTACTCCCGCCCCCTGCTGTCCTATTACCTGGCCGGTCACCTGAACGAGGAGAGTTTGCTCTATCGTCCCCGGGATTTCTTCGAGCAGATGAATATTTCGCTGGTGTTTGACAGGGCCTTGGCGCTCGATCTCGAGAAGTGCCAGGTTGAGGTCGAGCACGGTCCGCCCGTTCCTTACGACAAGCTGCTCCTGGCAACCGGCGCTTCGGCGCGTTTCCCGAGGGCTGAAGGGATGAAAAAGGACGGCGTTTTCGGTCTCCGGCATCTTTCTGATGTGGAAGGAATTCTTCCGAAGCTAGCGGAGGTCAAGAAGGCCGTGGTACTCGGTGCGGGACTCGTTGGTCTGAAGGCTGCTGCCGGCCTACGGGAGCGAGGGGTGGAGGTGACAATGTTGGTCAGCTCCCGCCACGTGCTTTCGCAAATGCTGGACGCGAGTTCGGCAAAGGTCTTCCAGGACCTGTTCGAGCAGCATGGGGTGCCAACCATCACCGGAGTCAAGCCCACCGCCATTCTCGGAAAGGATCGAGTTGAAGGCGTGGAAACTGCTTCGGGCGAGGTCTTCCCCTGCCAATTGGTGATGGTGGGCAAAGGAGTCGATCCCAACCTCGAACTGACCGAGGGCACGTCCATTCGGGTGGAGTACGGAGTGGTGGTCGACAAATACCTCGCGACCAATGTCGAGAATGTCTACGCTGCCGGCGATGTCGTGCAGGCCATGGATGTCGTACGCGGGGAGCTGTGGATCAATGCGCTGTGGCCCTGCGCGGTGGAACAGGGCCGCCTTGCCGCCTTGAACATGCTGGGTGAGAGGGTTCCCTATCGAGGTTCCACGCGCATGAATTCGGTTCAGTTCTTCCGCCTGCCCGTGATTTCCGCAGGCTTGGCGGTCCTTACCCCGGGTCCGCTGGGCGGTCGATCCGGAGAACATGACTCAACCCTTGAAGATCGGCCTTCCCCGACTGTCTACTGGAAGGTCTTCCTCAAAGACGACACCATTGTGGGATTTGTAGTGATGGGGGACATCGAGCGAGCGGGGCTGCTCAAAATCCTGATGGAGAAGCGCGTGAACGTTTCCGCCATCCGGGATGATCTGCTCGGACCCCGGCTCGATCTCGGTTTCCTTCTTCCCTTTATTGCAGAAAACCGTGAGCGGTTCGATGAGCCCGAAATGCAAGAGTTGGTTGAAACGGTGGGGGTGTGAACCATGTCCAAGATTATTGCCACAGCCGCCATTCGTGGCGCGCACTACTACATGACACTGGCACAGCAGCGATTAAGTGGGGCCATTGAACAGCACGGCCCGGAAGCACGCGTCGCGTATCCCAATACGGGCTACTATCTGCCGCTGATCCTGGCCATGCTGGGGAAAAAGGTCGAAAGGTTGAAAGACTGCCAGGAGGCACTGGAGGAGATGCAGATCCTGCTCCCCGAAGTGCCGAGCGAAAGCCTCTGGCTTCCTTATCTGGGATCGGCCCTTGATGCGGGAATTGCCACGTTGGTCGCCGAAGAGATCATCGAGGCGCTCAAGTATCTCGATCCTCAATACCGTCCAACGCCCCCGTTCATCGGGTTTACGGACGACTCCATATTGCGTACTCAAGGCATCAAGCTGGTGGACGGTCGCATGCCGGGATTTGCCGCCTGTGTGGGGGCCTTGCCCACCAATCAGCAAGCCGTGGCCCTGGCACGTGAACTCCAGGAGAAGAGCATCCTGGTTTTCATGGCCGGAAGCAGCAACGGCAGATCGATGGCGGAGCAGTTGGCGGAAGAGGGCGTCGAGATGGGCTGGGACACTTACCTCGTCCCTTACGGCAAGGAGATGAGTGCTGCCGTGTATGCCCTTAACTTTGCCTCGCGTGCCGCCATGACTTTCGGGGGGGTCAAGCCGGGTGATATTGAGGGGGCGCGCCAGATCCTTCTCTACAATAAGGAACGCGTCTTTGCCTTTGTGCTGGCGCTGGGCACCGACCCGGAGGCTCCAGCGGAGCAGTTGCTCACGGATCAGAAATACGCCACGGCTGCGGGCGCTATCAACTTTGGCTTCCCGGTGATTGCCGACTCTGCCATCCCGCAAATCCTGCCGCGCGGCATTTGCACCTACGAGCATGTGGTCTCGGGCGTACCGCTGGAGCGCATCGTGCCCAAAGCGGTCGAGGTGCGAGGACTCAAGCTCAAGATCTCCAAGATCCCCATCCCCATTGCCTATGGCGCCGCGTTTGAGGGCGAGCGAGTGCGCAAGGAGAACCTCCAGGTGGAATTCGGAGGTAAATACTCCACGGCCTTTGAATACTTGCGTAAAAGACCCATGGATCAAGTCGAAGACGGGAAAGTGGTGTTGATCGGTCCTGACATCGATCAGGCTGAGCCGGGCAAGGCCATGCCCTTGGGAACCGTCGTGGAAGTAGCCGGTCGCAGCTTCCACGAGGACTTCGAGAGCGTGCTGGAGCGGCGCATCCACAAGTTTGTCAGTTGCGCCGCCGGCATCATGCACATCGGCCAGCGCGACATCCCCTGGGTCCGTGTCAGCAAGGAAGCCTACCAGAAGGGTTTCCGGTTGAAACATTTGGGCGAGTTGCTGGTTCACAAATACAAGGATGAGTTCTCCGGCATTGTGGACAAAGTGCAGGTCACGATCTTTACCGATGAGGAACGAATGCAGGAACCGCTGCGGGAGGCCCGACAGGCCTATGGCAAGCGCGATGAGCGAATGGCCGGGATGAAAGACGAAGATGTGGACCGTTTCTACAGTTGCATTCTGTGCCAGAGTTATGCGCCCAACCATGTTTGCGTCGTCACACCTCAGCGCCTCGGTTTGTGCGGGGCCTATACCTGGTTGGACTGCCGGGCGGCATTCGAGATGGATTCGCACGGGCCCAACCAGCCGATTGCAAAAGGAAGCTGCCTGGAACCGGCGCTGGGAGTTTGGGCAGGAGTCAACCAATACGTGGCCAAGGCTTCCAATGGGCATCTGCAGAGGGTCACGATGTACTCGATCATGGAAGATCCGCAGACCAGTTGCGGGTGTTTCGAGTGCCTGGTCGCCGTCCTGCCGGAGACCAACGGGGTGATGGTGGTCAACCGTGAATTCCAGGGGATGACCCCTATTGGCATGACCTTCTCGACCATGGCCGGCGAGGTGGGTGGTGGAGTGCAGACCCCCGGCTTCTTGGGCGTGGGCAGGATGTATCTGGTCAGCGAGAAATTCATCTCCGCTGAGGGTGGACTGCAACGAGTGGTTTGGATGCCCCAGGAACTCAAGGATGAAATGCTGGAGCGCCTGGAAAAGCGGCTCGAGGAAATGGGGCAGCCCGACCTGCTGGATAAGATTGCTACCGAGAAGGACGCTGTCTCGGTCGACGAATTGGTGGAGTTTCTGCAAAAAGTGGAGCACCCGGCCCTGGCGATGGCATCTGTCCTGGGCTGAAATGCGTAGAGGCCGGCTTTAGCCGGGCACCTCTTGCCTCTCGCGCAATGGCGAGGTGCCGCGCTGAAGCGCGGCTCTACGTAGACCTGAAAAGGGAGGAGCGGCAAGCATGGCGAAGCTCACAGGAATCGGCGTTTACAAACTGTTGCCTAAGACGAACTGTGGAGAGTGCAATTTTCCCACTTGCATGGCGTTCGCCATGCAGGTTGCGGCTAAGAAGGTGGCCTTGGAGGCATGCCCGTACGTGTCCGAGGATGCTAAGCGGGAACTGGCCGAATCGGCCGCGCCTCCTATGCGCACGGTGACGCTCGGCGCAGGTCCCCGGGCGGTTCAGATGGGAGGCGAGACGGTGCTGTTCCGCCACGAAGAGAAGTTCCACCATCCTACCGCCCTGGCTATTCGGATCAAGGACACGGACGACGTTGCGGCAGAAATCAACTCGATCCACCATTTGAAATTTATACGTAGCGGAAAGCCCGTCAACGTCGATCTGATCGCCCTCGAGCAGGCAGGTGATGGCAAGTCTTTCTTGGCTGCGGCGAAGCTGCTCCGCGAGTCTACGGAACTGCCGGCGGTCCTGATGAGCACTGATCTCACGGCGATGGCTGACGCCCTGGAAGTCCTGGCCGACCGACGACCGCTCGTCTATGCAGCGGATAAGAGCAACTACCAGCAACTGGCGCGGCTCAGCGCCAGGTACCACGTACCGCTGGCTGTCAAGGGGGAAACCCTGGAGGAACTGGCAGACCTGACCACTAAGGTCAAACAATCCGGTGTGGGGGACTTGGTCTTGGCGCCCGCCGTTGGACGCGTGGGCGAAGGTCTGGCCTGCCTGACCCATTTGCGGCGTCTGGCTCTGGAAAAGAACTTCCGGCCGCTCGGTTACCCCGTTATGGTCCTTACCACAGCGCAGGACGCGGTCCAAGAAGCCCTGCAGGCCATTATTTATGAGTGCAAGTACGCTTCCATCGTGGTCATGCGCGGCAAGCAAACCTGGCAGCTCCTTCCCGTGCTTACGGCCCGGTACAACATCTTCACGGATCCGCAGGTGCCCAATGCCGTGGAGGCAAAGGTGTACAAGGTGGGTGAGCCTACTCCGGATTCCCCGGTGCTGGTCACCACCAACTTCGCACTCACGTACTTCACCGTTGAGGGCGAGGTGGAGAATAGCAAGATACCTGCCTACATCACCGCCGTGGAAACCGGCGGACTGGGAGTTCTGAATTCCTACGCCGATGACAAGCTGACGGGTGAGACGATCGCCAAGGCGGTCAAGGCTTCGGGGATACTGACTCAGGTGCGGCACAAGAAGTTGATTATCCCGGGGCTGGTGGCGGTGCTGAAAGGTGAACTCGAGGATGAAGCGGGCTGCGAGGTGGTAGTAGGCCCGGAAGAGGCGGCGGGAATCCCTAACTTTCTGAAGACCGAATGGAGATCGCAGGTGGGCGGATGAGTACAGGACCAGGCGCGATCCTAAAGGAGGGGAAAGTACAGGTCACCTTCTGGCCGGAAGGTGAGCGCGTACGTGTGCCTCTGGAGACGACCCTCCTGGACGCGGCCAAGATTGCCGGTGTAGATCTGGCGAGCTCCTGCGGGGGCGACGGGCTGTGCGGAAAATGCCGGGTGGTGGTCAGGCAGGGGAACGTGACCGCCCAGCCCACCAGCCTGCTCAGCCGGGAGGAGATCCGGCGCGGCTACGTCCTGGCTTGCCAAACCAAGGTGCTCAACGACGTGGAGCTGGAAATACCTCCCGAATCCCGTGCCGAGGCTGCCCAGATCCTTATCGACGTTGACGCCCAGCGGTTTCGCGCCCTGCACCCGGTAGGAGGGGAGATCGAGGTCCGTCCTGCCCCTCTGACTCGCAAGCTCTACCTCGAACTGCCACGTCCCAGCCTGGACGATAGCCTCTCCGATCAGTCCAGGCTGTTTCGGGGGATTCGCCGCCGGCGCCCCGCGCCCATCATGCAACTGGGGCTCAAAGTGCTGAGAACTTTGCCCAAACTGCTGCGCGAGGCGGACTGGAAAGTGACCGTCACGCTAGGCTGGCGGGGAGGTACTTTGGAAGTGCTCCAGGTGGAGCCGGGTGACGCCGCGCGCCGAAATCTGGGCATTGCGGTGGATGTGGGAACATCGACAGTCGTGGCCCACCTGCTCGATCTGGATACGACCGAGAGAATGGATGCCGAGGCGGTGTACAACTCCCAGCGCGCCTGGGGCGACGAGGTGACGCGACGCATCATCCATGCCGGCACGCCGGGGGGTTTAGATGAACTCCAGAAGGCGGTGGTAGGTGATATCAACGGGTTGATTTCGGTCCTGGTGCAACGCAATAACATTGCCCTGAGCGACATAGCGGCCATTAACTGTGCCGGCAACACCACCATGACGCACCTGTTACTGGGCTTGGATCCGACCGCGATTCACAAAGCGCCCTATATACCCGCATCCGCCGCCACACCCCCCGTTCGAGCCGTAGAAGTCGGTATCCATATCAATGCCCGGGGGCTGCTGTACACGATCCCCAGTATTGGAGGATGGGTTGGGGGCGACGTGACGGCGGGCATATTCGCGGTGGGGTTGCGACGTTCGAAAAAGGTGCAGATGCTGATCGATGTCGGCACCAACGGCGAGATCGCGGTAGGGAATAGTGAATGGACCATTGCTTGTTCCGCCTCGGCGGGTCCCGCCTTTGAAGGTTCGGGCGTGAAACATGGGATGAAGGCCATGCACGGGGCCATCGAACGGGTGGAGATCAGTCCCGAGGGAGCGGTTCATTACCGGACAGTGGGCAATGGCCGTCCGCGCGGTATCTGCGGGTCCGGGCTGATTGACCTGATCGCCGAATTGTACAAGGTGGGGTTCATTGACCGCTCGGGGCATCTGGCGCCCCGCAAAACCGAGCGCGTGCGCGAGCGGGATGGCATGTTGGAGTTCGTGCTAGTACCCGCCTCCCGTTCGGAAACCGGCCAGGATATCGTGATAACCCAGGCCGACCTTTCCAACCTGCTGAGTGCCAAGGCGGCTATTTACGCCGGTGCCGAGGTTCTGGCGCGGGCCATTGGACTCGACTTTCGGGAGGTCGAGCGAGTCTACATCGCGGGCGGATTCGGAAATTACCTGGACCGCGAGAAGGCGCTCGCCATTGGGTTGATACCGGACTTGCCGTTGGAGAAGATTCGGTTTGCCGGGAATACATCGATTCTGGGCGCTGACCTGGGCCTGCTGTCCGAGGATGCGTGGCAGGAACTGCACGCAATCGCTGAGGCGGTTACGTACTACGATCTTATCAATTACCCAAATTATTACGACGAGTTTCTGGCGGCGCGGTTCATTCCGCACACTGATCTGAGTAGGTTTAAGTCCGTGAAGCATTCGCAAGAAGTGGAGGCTTATACCTAGATGGCATTCACCTTGGCCGTGGCCGGCAAAGGCGGTACAGGCAAGACCACCCTGGCGGCATTGTTAATTCAAACCCTGATCGAACGCGGGGAGGGGCCGGTTTTGGCCGTCGATGCCGATCCCAACCCCAATCTGGGTTATGTGCTGGGGTGCCAGGTGGAAAAAACCATCAGCGAACTGCGCGATGAGTTGCTGGACCAAATCCGCAAACTTCCACCCGGAGTAACCAAGAATGACTATCTGGAGATGGGAATTCAAGAATGCCTTTGGGAGGGGCGCGGAGTCGATCTGCTGGTGATGGGTGCAGGCGAGGGACCGCGCTGCTATTGTGCGGTTAACAACGTTTTGCGGCGATGCATTGACCGCCTCCGTGGCGCGTATCGGTACGTGGTGATGGATAACGAGGCGGGCCTGGAGCATTTATCCAGATGCACAACCCAGGACGTCGATGTGCTTCTGATTGTCAGCAACGGCCTGCCGGTTTCCCTCCAGGCGGCTTTCAGGGTTCACGAACTGACTGAGAGGTTGGCGTTGCGCATCGGAAAGCAATATCTGGTTCTCAACGACGTCGATCTTACCGACGAGGCTCGGAGCAAGGCAAAAGCGCAACAAAGGGGCCTCGAGTTGCTCGGTGTGGTCCCCTCGGACAGCCGCTTGCGCCAGCTCAGCCGGGAGGGAGAACCGTTGACCCAATTGGCGGCGGATTCAGCAGCCCGAAGAGCCGTGCGAGAAATCCTGGAGGCGGCTCTGTCACCTACGGCTGCCACGCTTCAAAGTTCGGAAGAGACGGCTGTGAGGACTGATTACGGACGATGAAACAGTTATTTCGTGACAGCCCCTAACTGTTAGTGTTTGAGGAGGAGAGCAAATGGTTCCAGACGCGAAAAAAACCTGGGGTGGACGAGTCAATTCAGTGACCATCGGGGCAACTCAAGCCGCTGGGGGAACTCGAGCTTTTACTGTCACTATCGGAGGATCAGCGACACTCCCTTTCTTGGATTTTGAGGGACCGTGCGGCATGCCCGCCGTCGCCATGGAGATTTGCGACGTCTACCCGCAAGAGTGGCCGGACCTGTTAAAGGAGTCATTTGGCGATGTTTTGGAAGATCCAGTGCGCTGGGCGCGGAAGTGCCTGGAATTGGGGGCCGACTTGATTTGCCTGCGCCTGGACGGCTGCAGCCCTGAACACGGCAACCGCTCTCCCGCCGAAGCAGCCCAAACGGTAAAGGCGGTTCTACAGGGAATCCCGGCTCCCCTGATCATCTGGGGTACGGGGAACGCCGACAAGGATAACGAGGTATTCCCGGCAGTGGCGGAGGCAGCAGCCGGAGAGAACTGCCTGATCGGAAGCATCACCGAGGACAACTACAAGACTCTGACTGCCGTGTGCACCGCGTACAAACACAAGCTCATTGCGGAATCCCCGTGCGACATCAACATGGCCAAGCAGGTCAACATACTCGCCCAGGACATGGGCTTCCCGGTGGAAAACATCGTGATTTACCCCACCTGTGCAGCCCTCGGATATGGTTTGGAGTACATCTATTCGGTAATGGAGCGGGGCCGGCTGGCTGGTTTGAAGGGGGACAGGATGCTAGCGCAACCGATCCTCTGTGATGTCGGGATCGAGGCTTGGGGCGTGAAAGAGGCTCGGGTTTCAGAGGAAGAGGTTCCCGATTGGGGTCCGCTGCGCCAGCGGGCGCCACTCTGGGAGGCCGGAACCGCCGTTGCTTGCCTGGTGGCGGGAGGCGATCTTCTCATTCTGCGTCATCCTGAGGCAGTTTGTGCTGTCAAGAAGACCATCGCCGAACTGACCGGAGCATCGGTTAGCGCGGCTGCGGCTTAAAAGGCTGCTGAAAAAGTGTTTCGACGCGTTCCGGAAGGGCGGGGCTTTAGCCCCGCCGCCAAGCGCGTCCCAACATTTTCAATAATCTAGATGTAAGGTGTCGGTCAGGCGGGGCTGAAGCCCCGCCCTTCCCGGGCAAGGAGGAGAATCTATGGGCATCATATTGATCGGTGAGCGTATCAACGGTTCCTTCAAGGACGTAGGTCGGGCAATTCAGGAACATGACAAGACCGTGATCCGGGATCGCGTGGCCAGGCAGGAGGCAGGCGGCGCTGATTACCTGGATGTAAACATGGGGGCAGCGTCGCGCAAGCTGGAAGATTATGCCTGGCTGGTTCAAGCGACAGCGGAATCCACAGCCCTGCCGCTCTCGCTTGACTGCCCTCGCGCCGACATGTTCCGGGTAGGGCTGAAGGCCTATCGAGACACGGTTGGGGAGCGTGCGGTGATTCTTAACAGTACTACCGCTGAGGATAGCAAGCTCGTCCCGCTTCTCGAGCTGGCGTCGGAATACAAGGCGGGGATCATTGGCGTAGTGATGGACGAGAGAGGAAGCCCCCAGGACGTGGACCGGCGGTTGGAGTTGGGGGGCAAGATTTTCGCGGCAGCAGTGGAAGCAGGTCTCCCGACGACGCAGATCTATCTCGACCCGATCGTCATGCCGGTGAAATTCATGCAGGACCAGCCCAAGAATGTGCTCAATGCCATTCAGCAAATGACCATGCTTTCCGATCCGCCATGCCACATTTCCATTGGCTTGAGCAACATTTCCTCCAAGACAGAAGAGCGCAAGCTCATCAATCGCACCTTCATGGTCATGGCAATGGCGATGGGAGTGGATGCGGCGATCCTGGATGTCTGCGACGAGGAGCTGCGGCAGGCGGTGGCCACGGCTGAACTCCTGCTCGGCATGGAGATTTACAGCGATGCTTACTTGAAAGCTTATCGCCAGCGAGCAGGCTCTGGCCCTGCGGCTGCGGCGGCATAGATTAGCCCGCGTAGCGGGCGGCATATTTTTGCCCACGGCGTGAGCCGTGGGGACGGATCGCGTCGTATTTGGTCAAGCCCCGTAAGGGGCGACATAAGGCGGCTCAGATTCGCTCCGCGATGCTTCCTGCGAGCCCATGTCGCCCCTGCCGGGGCTCCACAGAAATCTAGTTGGATGCATTCTCCCCCACGGCTGTCGCCGTGGGCTACATGATGTCGGCCCTAACGGGCCTGCATCTGGCAATCATCGAAGGAGCTTCGGTTCTGCTTACTACCTTTTGCCTACTGCCTACTTTGCACTGAGAGCGAGGTTGCTATGAATCAAAAGAGCGTTGATCGTGCTACACAGGAAATGCTTGAGCATGCCCACGAGCAGAGACTCGAGACGGCTTGGGACCGTTGGGACGAGCAGCAGCCGCAATGCGGCTTCGGTCAGCTCGGGGTTTGTTGCCGAATTTGCAATATGGGACCCTGCCGCATCGATCCCTTCGGCGGCGAGCCGCGCCGAGGCACTTGTGGCGCGGATGCGGATACGATTGTGGCCCGCAACTTGGTGCGAATGGTTGCAGGTGGATCGGCCGCCCACTCCGATCACGGCCGCGATGTAGCCCATACGCTTCTTCTGGCAGCAGAGGGAAAAGGCGGCTATGCCATCAAGGATCCCGTTAAGCTGCGCAAAATCGCAGCCGAATTCGGCATTGCTCTCGATGGGCACAGTGATGCGGAGATAGCCAAGGCCGTGGCAGAGCATGCTCTCCACATGTTTGGTCAGCAGGAGGGTGAGCTCGCCCTGCTTTCGCGGGCCCCTGCCCGGCGCCAGGAGCTCTGGCGCAAGTTTGGGATCAGCCCGCGCGGAATCGACCGGGAGATCGTCGAGATCATGCACCGCAGCACCATGGGAGTCGACACGGACTATCGGAACATCCTCATGCAGGGATTCCGTGCCTCGCTGGCGGACGGCTGGGGAGGTTCCATGATCGCTACCGATCTACAGGACGTCCTCTTTCGCCCTCCCCAACCCCTGCGCGCCGCGGTCAATCTGGGTGTCCTGAGGAAGGACGCCGTCAATATCGTGGTGCATGGCCACGAGCCCGTCCTCTCGGAGATGATCGTGGCCGCCAGCCGAGACCCGGAACTTCTGAAGATGGCCGAGAGCCAAGGCGCCAAGGGAATCAACATCGCCGGGATTTGCTGTACCGCCAACGAAATCTTGATGCGCCACGGAATACCGGTGGCAGGAAACTTCCTACAGCAGGAGCTGGCCATTATCACGGGTGCGGTCGATCTCATGGTGGTCGATGTGCAGTGCATCATGCCCTCCTTGGCCAGCCTGACCGGTTGCTTTCACACCAAACTGGTTACGACCTCGCCCAAAAACAAAATGCCCGGCGTCGAACATGTTGAATTCGATGAAGCGCGGGCGTTGGAAGTGGCGAAGGAGATCGTGGGGCGGGCCGTGGAGAATTATTCCCGGCGTGACCCGCGCAAAGTGACCATCCCCGAGCACCGCTCGGACTTGATCGCCGGTTTTACTACGGAATCGGTCTTTCGCTTCCTGGGAGGCCGCTACCGTGGCACCTTCCGTCCCCTGAACGACGCCGTGATCGACGGCCGACTGCGCGGCGCGGTGGGGATCGTGGGATGCAACAATCCGAACATGCTCCATGATTGGGCACACCTCACCCTCACCCGCGAGCTGCTCAAAAACGACGTGTTGATTGTCAGCACAGGCTGCGCCGCCATCGCGGATGCCAAGTGCGGCTTGCTTCGTCCCGAAGCGGCCTTTGAGAGCGCGGGACCCGGGTTGAGAGAGATCTGTGAAACCGTGGGGATCCCTCCCGTCTTGCACGTCGGGTCTTGTGTGGACAATTCCCGCATCCTCACCACGCTTATTGAGATCGTGGGTGAGGGGGGTCTGGGCGAGGATTTTTCCCAACTCCCGGTAGCTGGCTCGGCGCCCGAATGGATGTCGGAAAAAGCAGTGGCTATTGGGTTCTACTTTGTGGCCTCCGGTGTGTTGACTCACTTCGGCACCCCCCACCCCGTGTTGGGCAGCCGCGCCGTGCACAAGTTTCTCACCGACGATGTGGAAGAGATGCTGGGCGGGAAATTCTTCTTCGAAGCCGACCCAGTCAAGGCTGCTGCCCAGATCATCGAGCATCTGGATCGAAAGCGTGCGGATCTGAAGCTTGCGCCTCCCATGTACACCCCCAACAAGACTTGGCAGGGAGTATCGGTGGGCGCTTGATTAATCCGTCTGCCCGTTTCCCGAGGAGAATGGCACGGAATTGGGTTTCTGGCCTCTCGTCAGGAGAGGGGGGAATGTAGAAAGTGCAAGCCCTCTCCCCTGGGGAGAGGGTGGACCGCGGCCGGCGTTTTCACCAGCCGGC